>DAOVKO010000062.1 GCA_030631725.1 Actinomycetes bacterium
GGCTTAGCTTGGCGACATCCGCATTCCTCCGCCACTGACGCGAAGGTCTGGGCTGTTGCCTGGCCCGTTTCGTTGGCCATACATCTGCTGGCTTTTGTTATTCTCTATTTTATATTCACCCCCGCTGGCGACCCCTTAGCTGAGTCAAACGCCATTGGCCAGCTGCGTTTTGCCGACCCTAGTGAACCTCTGGAAGACCGCCCGCTTATCCGCTCCCATTCGGCCCCTGCTTTGAGCAGCTTATTGGACAGGCCAGCCGTTCAGGATTTGCCCCTCTCGGCCATGCCAACCCAGTTGGTCCAAGACCCCAGGGTGATTGGCTTGAGCTCTGGGCAGAATCTTGCCGGGCCGCTGGCCGTTTTTTCCACCGCCCCCCAGCCGGCCGCACCCCGAGTGAGTTTCTTCGGTTCCTCTGCTGCCGGTTACAAGATCGTCTTCGTGGTTGACCGCTCCGGCTCGATGTGGGATCAGTTCGAGTTTGTCCGCAATGAACTCTTAGCCGCCCTGGCCCGCCTGGAGCCCAGCCAACAGTTCCAGTTGATCTTCTTTTCTTCCGGAGAGCCTTTGCTGATGGAACCGTCGGCCTTTCTGGTCGCCTCGCCGGCCAAAAAGCGGATGGCCTACGATTTCCTCCAGAAGATCGCCCGTCTGGACCCGCCTTCCGGGCCCACTGACCCCGCCCCAGCCCTGAACGCCGCTCTGAGCTTACCCTCAGGTCCAGCTGACGTTATTTTCCTGCTTACCGACGGTGATTTCCCCCCCAGCGTGCTCGATGCCGTCAAGTCAGCCAATCCCAGAACCCGCACTCAGATCAATGCCATCGGCTTTGGCTACCAAGGTGGCGCTGACTTGCTCCGCAGGCTTGCTGCACAGAACCGCGGTTCTTTCCGCTTCGTGCAGAATTTGGGAGTTTCGGGCCAACCTGCCCCGGACTTCGAAGTCCTCATGCCCTGATAATTTACTCAAACTAACCGATTTTTGTTGTCATCCCCGCCCAGGCGGGGATCCATCTTGTTTTTTGGCTTCCTGGATTACCGCCAAAGCGGTGATAAGCCCGCTCCCTGCCTCCGCAGGGACAAGCTTCGCGGGAATGACAGGTTGTGGTATCTGTTTATTATGACAGGAGTTACATGAATAGATGGCTCAGGATCAGCCAGTTTGAGTAAATTAATTTTCGGCTTGAGTTTTTCCCTGGCTGTTGGGCGGACCTATCCGTTTTTTACCCCGTTCGGCTAGTATCTCGTTGATTCGCTTCCGCACCCCACTAATGTTCATCCCTGCTTTGAGAAGAATTCTCTGGGCTACGCAGCCCTCTTCTTTGAGCAGCCCCAAAAGCAGGTGCTCTGGACCGACGTAGTTATGCCCCAGTTCCCGGGCCTGCTCGATGGCCTTGGCGATCACATTCGTAAAATGCGGCGTCCCCGGTAGACGACCTATTACCCAAGTCTCCTCCATCTGGGCGGCAGTGAGTTCCGTCACTTGCTCGCGGATCTTGGTCCGATTCAGCCCAGACTCCTTGAGCAGCAAAGCCCCTGCCCCGGTCCCCTCCTCCAAGACTCCCAGCAGTACGTGTTCGCTGCCCACGTACTCCAGGTTCATCTCCCGGGCTATCTGCTGACTCAATCTCATAGCCTTGTTCGCTCTGGTCGATAGGTGCTCGAACATATTTAACCTCCGCTGGATATCACTGTGTCGGCCACCAATGCCTAATTACGTAAGTATATAACAAACTCAGCAAGGCGATTACCACTGAAAATACCAAAGCAATCTTAATCATTCGCAGCCGGTTGGCCAGCTCCCGATTCCGCCACTCCGCCAGCCGCCTGTCGATCTCATCCAGTTTGTAATCGATACGGGCTTCGATTTCCTCCATTTTCTCGCGGATATATCCGTCAGCCGCTCCGCGCAGTCCGCTGCCCAGACCTTCGATCAGCCCTTTCTCCTCGATATGTTCCCGCAGCGTAGCTTCTTGTGACGATTTATCTGTCTGCTGCACACCTTGAATTTCCGGATCGGCATCCAGCAGATCGCTCAGCATCGAGCCCAGCCATTTATCCCGCTTGCGAAGAACGTAGCCCACTATTCCCTCGCTACGGCGAAGCCGGGATATCAGTTTCCTGGCACTGTCGGTTTCTTTGAAGCGCACATTTCGCAGCACCGCCAAAGCCATCAATCCCCTGTGGCTTAGGCCTTGGTAATGCCCCCGCCTGTGGGCCAGGATAATTTGAGCCACCGCCAATTTATCCGGACGCGTCGGCACCGGATGTTTGGCCCAGCTTACAATATCCATCAAGCCCCCCCAATCCAGGGCCTCGATCTGCTCCTTCCGGGCCGTCAAACGTTCGCTCAGCTCCTCGTCGGACCAGTTTTCCCGTACCACCAGCCCCAAACGCTTGGCCTGGCGCATCAACGCCAGCCTCGATTCAGCCTCAACCTTTTCCTTTTTGCTCGGCTCGACGTTCATGACAAGTAGTGCCCCCGGACAATCAATACCAGCAGAACCACCAGCAGGACAATCTGCAGCAGTTCCCACCAAAAATCCCTCAGCCGTACACGCAGCAGGTGCAGCATTACGTAATGTCGTCTGATCCTGCTGAGTCGGTCTCTCGGCTCGAGCCAGTCCAACCAGCGGCTCACCGACTGAATCGTCCCCAACAGCGTGTACACCCCGCCGCTTACCGCCAGGATCCATCGCCACAGGAAAAACACATCAAAGCCATGTTCGGTCCATATCCTCAGCACAGCTATAACCTTTTTATTACCAAAGCTTTACAAACCTTCAAACAAGGCCCGCCCCACCCGCACCATCGTAGCCCCTTCTTCTATGGCCACGGTGTAATCCTGCGTCGTACCCATCGACAAGTGCCGACAATTCTTATCCACGTACCGCTCGTGGTGCATATCCTCCAAAAGTTCGCGCAGACGCACAAAGGCCAATCGCGAGTTCTCCGGATCCTCCGCCAGCGGACCCATGGTCATCAGGCCAATCAGACGCAGGTGTTCCAGCGTGGCGAATTGCTCCGCCAAGTGGTTCACCGCCGCCGGGATGATCCCATACTTGCTCGATTCTCCCGAGCAGTTCACCTCCATCAGCACATCTACCGACTTGTTCTGCTTGCCTGCCTTGGTGTCGATGTCCTCGGCTAATCGCAGACTGTCCACCGAATGTATTATCCCGCTGCAATTGAGCACCATGGCCACTTTATTGCGCTGCAAGTGTCCTACCATGTGCCAACGCACCGGCGGCAGAGCTTCGGGCCTGCCCTGCCCGCCCAACGCGGCCTGTTTGGCTCTTTGGCTTAGCTCTTCCAGCATAGCCGCCCGTTTGACCAGGGCCTGCGCACGGTTCTCCCCCAGTTCCACCTGCCCCAGTTCTATCAGGGCTCGGATGACCTCCAGTCCCACCGATTTGGTTACCACTACTAGCGTAACTTTGCTCGGCTCCCTCCCGGACCGCGAGCAGGCCGAGGCTATCTCCTCCCGCACGCGTGATAGGTTATTTGCGAGCTTCTTTTTGATTTGCTTCATAGCCAGCCTGCAAGTGACTATTACACCCCTTGTCCGACTCGTTACGTTGGCTCTTTATCATACCAGTTTGCCAGCCGGGGTAAAGTCCGTACCCGCCCCCCGGCCCTGGCCGATACTATTCTGCCCGGAACTAATCCCCGTTCTTGGCCACCAAGCGATGTCTCTGGCCATTACCGCTCACCATCACCACCCGGCCGGACATCTCTGCAGAGATTTGCGGCTTCTTGGCCGAATTACCCAAAATAAAATTTAGTCTTCCAGAGCTCGTTTTTTCCTTGATTCTACCATATATAGACGCTAAACTACCACCTGACCTCTACAAGTCGAGGTCGCTATTCGCTTTGGTATCCAGCCTTTGGGCCACGTCCGGATCCAAAGCTGAATATGCCCCCGTTGGCTGACTTCTCTGGGCACCTGGAAACTCATACATGCGTTGTCCCTTCTGCAACAGCGAAAAAGACAAGGTCATAGATTCACGCGCCAGTGAGGCTGGAAAGGTTATTCGTCGCCGACGCCAGTGCACTCAATGTAATCGGCGATTCACCACCTACGAGCGGGTCGAAGATACCTCCAGGCTCACGGTTATCAAACGCGATGGCCGCCGAGTACCTTACGACCGAGACCATATCCTTACCGGTCTTCAAAAGGCCTGCTACAAAAGGCCCATCGAGGCCGCCGTACTCGACAAGCTGGTTGACGAAGTGGACAAGGAAATCTTTAAGGTCGCCGACCGAGAAATAGCCAGTATCAACATAGGCCAGCGAGTTGTCCAGAAGTTGCGAAAGGTTGACCAGGTGGCCTATGTGCGTTTTGCCAGTGTCTATCACAAGTTCAGCGATGTCGGTGAATTTGTGGACGAAGTCCGCAGCATCCAGAACATTGTGCCCGAACCCAAAGCCCAGCAGAAGCTCTTTGAAGCTTAGTATTGGCCCCAAGGAAAACCCCTGTGGTCTTGAGAGTAGAAAGCAGACCGCAGCAAATCGGTTGTGCTGTAACTACTGGCCAAACCGAGACTAACAGCTCCGCTGGTTTTTCCCTTCCAGCCTCAGGTCTCCAGCCTTTCTTCATCTGTCTGTTCTATTGCTCAGATTCCACTTGACCATTTGAGGACCTTGGGTTAGCCTGGAACCCTAGGTGTGCGTCCTTTTGGTAGCGCCACCCCTAGAACTGGTATATTCAGCGGTGCACCGGCACAGGACTAAAGTTTTAGATGCAGGGGTCCGATAATTATCCAAGGCCTTGCCTGTTTGCCGAAGGTTCTGAGCTTTTGGAAAAAGGCCGCTCGCACCCGCGCCAACCACCAACAGAAGATCTTATGACTACAAGAAGAATCGTTGTTACAGTCATAGCGTCGTTTTGCTTCGGCGCCATTTTCTCTTCTTGCAGTACTGGGCCGATTACCTCGGTTCCGCCCAGACCTGCTCCCGACTGGAACGTGTCTTTACTCGACAACACCATCGGAGCCATAGCCGACCTGGCCGGCCTGCAACGCATCCCCGTCCGCGGCTATGGGCTGGTGATCGGCCTACCTGGTACCGGATCCCGCGAGTGTCCTGAGCAGATCCGGGACATCATCCAGGGCGGATTTCGTGGCCGGACCAGACCCGACGGCTCGGCCTTGTATGCCGATGTTGACGCCCGAGCCCTTATTGGCAAGCTCTCTACTGCCGTGGTCGTGGTCGAAGGTTGGATTCCACCGGCCGCCGCCGCCGGTGATAGAATCGATCTGAACATCTCCGCTTTGCCCAATACTCAGACCACCTCGCTGGCCGACGGTGAGCTTCTAGTCTGCGAGCTTGCCACCGAGGTAGTCTCCATGGCCGGTGCCCCCATCAGAAGGAGCCCGATGGTCGTTGCTGCATACCCGGAACTCGCGCCCGTTTTTGTCAATCCTTTCACCAAAGCCGATTCTGCAAAGCGCCCTGTCTCCCTTCGCTCCGCCCGGATAATCGGTGGCGGCAGAGTCCTGCGCACCAGACCGCTAAATCTGGTCCTGCGAGTCCCCAGTGGCTCTTACCCCATAGTCAGGCAAATTGCCCGGAGGATAAACTTCCGGTTTCCCAGCTTGTCTAGCGAGCTGCCCACCGCCCAGGCCGAAAGGGCAAACACGGTCAAGCTCATAATTCCCCGCGAATACCATAATCGCCAGCGGCACTTCTTAATGTTAGTGCTCCAAACCTATCTCAGCAGCGACCCGGCTTACATAGCCACACAATCCCGGCAGCTCATCGCCGAGCTGTCTAACCCTAAATCTCAAGCCGATCGAATTACCGCTGCACTCGAATCCGTCGGCAAGTCCACCCTGCCGGACTTACGACGCGCTTATGAATCTTCTGACCCCCGGGTCGCTTTTTATGCCGCCCGCACCGCTGCCCTGCTGGACGACCTCGAGGCCCTTTCGCTTCTGGGCCGAATTGCCGCCGATGATTCCAGCCCCTATCAATTGCTGGCTACTTCCGTATTGTCTGAGCTGCCACACCCCTATCGTGCCAATCAGTTTCTCAGGCCCTTGCTGGACAGCCGCAACTCCCTGGTCCGCATTCGGGCTTACGAAGGACTGGCCAGAAACGCCGACCCCAGCGTACTCCAGGTTCGATTTGACCGTCCCGCAGAGTTTGCCTTGGACCTTGTCCTTTCCAAGGGCCAGCCGCTTATCTATGTCCAGACTACCAAAGAGCCGCGCATTGTGCTCATCGGACAACAGACTCGCTGCCGGATCCCAGTTTTCTACCTTTCTCGCGACAAACTTCTGACTATAAGTTCAACCGCCCATCCTGCCCAGCACAGCAATGCGGACGCCGAGCCGCCGGAGCAACTCTCATTGCTGCGCCGCACACCAACCGGGGACATCGGCGGAATACTGCAAAGCTCCCCGGACCTTGTCTCTCTGATAAAAACTTTGGGCTCGGATGTCGAGCCTGATTATAAAGGTGTCCGTCATGGTTTGGGAATGAACTATTCCAAGGTTGTTGCGGCTCTGTATGGCTTATGGCAGAACAAGGACATCCCGGCCGGATTTGTCCTCCAGCAATCGCCTGCTGCCAGGGCTCTGGTCGAGCGGCCCACGGCCTGGGCCGCACAAAGGCCCGAAACTTCCAGCCCCTAGTGCTGATATCAAAATGCAAAAATCTTTCCTTCCCTTTTTGAATTTTGATTTGTCATTTTTATTTTTGATTTTTTATTTTTGATCTTTAGAAAGGGTGTTCCCCTTATGAAACTGTGCAAGCTCGAACTTCATGGATTCAAAAGCTTCGCCGACCGCACCGATTTTGTCTTTGAAGACGGCATCACCGCTATTGTCGGACCCAACGGCTGCGGCAAGAGCAACCTCGTCGATGCCGTCCGCTGGGTGCTCGGCGAACAGAGCGCCAAGAGTCTTCGCGGAAGCCAAATGATGGATGTGATCTTCAACGGCTCAGCCACCCGCAAAAGCCAGGGCTTAGCCGAAATCACCCTCACTTTCGACAACACCGATCGAGCCTTGACCTATGATTCCGACTCTGTCGGAGTTACCCGCAAGCTCTATCGTTCCGGGGAAAGCGAATATCTGATCAACAAGAATGCTTGTCGGCTTAAGGACATTCGCGAGTTGTTCCTGGATACCGGATTAGGATACGATTCCTACTCCATCATCGAGCAGGGAAAAGTCGAGCTGCTCGTCCAGTCCAGCAGCATCGAACGCCGGGCCGTCTTTGACGAGGCTGCCGGCATTGCCAAGTACAAGGCCCGACGCAAAGAAGCCACCAGAAAACTCGAACGCACCGAGCAGGACCTCCTGCGAGTTACCGATATCGTCGAGGAGGTACAGCGTCAGCTCCGTTCGGTCAAGCTCCAGGCAGGCAAGGCCCGCAGCTTCCAGCAATACGATCATCGCCTTCGCCAGTTGCGCATAAGCGGGGCCCTGGCCGAGTTTGACAACCTCGTCCGCCAACGCACCACCATCGAGCAAACCCAAAGCCGAATCGAAGACCAGAACGCCGCCCTTAGCAGCCAGCTGGGCCAAATCTCCGCCGAAAAGGTCCGCCTGGGACTCGAATTGGCCGAATCTGACCGCCAGATTACTGCCGCCGACAACCAGTTGGTTCAGAACCGCTCACACATCTCTTCTGCCCGCGACCACATCCAGTTCGCTCGCAGCCGGGCCGACGAATCCAAACAAGACCTCGACCACCAGCGCCGACGGGCCGTCCAACTCAAGGCCCTCACCGCCGAATTGCAGACCCACCTGGCCCGCCAGGAGCAGTTGGCTCAGCAGTACCGCAGCCAGGAGGCCGACCTCCAGGACCAGCTCAACCAGCTCCAGGAAGAGCACGCCGCCGCCGGCCAAGACACTGCCCGCTTGGCTGCTGACCTGGAAGATCAGAAAAGTGGCGTAATGGACCTGGTTCGGCGCACCAGTCAGTTGCATAACGAAATCTCCGGCCAAGATCGTTTTCGCCAAACTTTGGGCGCCCAGCGAGACCGCATCGCCAACGAGGCATCTGCTTTGGAGTCCAGGCTCGAAGACCTGCTTATTCGCAAAGCCCAGCTGGAAGTCAAAGCCCGGCAAGTCAGCACGGTTTTAGCCCAGGATCAGCAAGCCTGGGAACGTTGCAAAACCCAAACTCTGCAAGCCCAGGTCGAACTCGCCCAGCTGCATGAGCAGCTCACTCAGGCCAAGGAGGTCCGCTCAGCCATCAAATCTCGCCAAAGCCTTTTACAGGACATGGAGGCCCGGCTCGACGGCATCCATCAGGGCGTGCGCCAAATACTGCAGGCCAAGTCGGCAGGACGTTTCGAGTACATTTTCGGCATGATCGCAAACCTCTTCGAGGCCGACGTCGCTCGCGCCGGCTTGGTGGAGGCCGCCTTGGCCGGGGCCGAGCAGTTTCTCGTCGTTACCGATAGCCGAAAGCTCACTGCCCAGATGGATCAGCTCAGCAAACTCCCCGGCCGAGTTACTTTCCTCTGCCTGGACCTGATCCCCCCTTGGGTCAACGGTTACGACTGGACCCAGCACGCCGAATACCTCGGCCGGGCCGTTGACTATGTAAGGTTCGAGCCTGCCCTTGCCCCGGTCGCTTGGCATCTGCTCGGACGCACCATCGTCGTCAAGGACCTCACTGCCGCGCTGTCCTTAGCCCGCCAAGCCCCCCCCGGTTACCGCTACGTTACCCCCCAGGGCCAACTCCTCGAACCCGATGGCCTGCTCCGCCTCGGACCGGCCAGCGGTACCTCCGGGCTCATGCTTCGCCATAGTCAGCTCCGCCAGCTATCCGAGCGTATGCCCCGCATCGAGGCCAAAATCACTGAGCTTGCCGATCGGCTCAACAGCTCACAGGCTCAGCTTAGCCATCTGCAGCAAACTCAGCAGAAGCTCCGTACCGCCATCTACGAGGCCAATGTTGCCCAGGCCCAAAATACCAGCCAAATCCAGCAAAACGCCGAGGCCATCGCCGACCTCAGCAAAGACAAGCCCCGATTGACCAGCGAAATCAGCCAGTTGGAAGCCGAAATCGCCAAGGCCATGACTGCCCAGGATGATTCTCGCATCCAACTCACTCACCTGGAAGAGCTCTCCCAGCAGCGCAACGAAAAAATCGCCAATCTTACTGCTCAGCACAGCCAGGCCTTGGATGTCCAACAGGCCTTGGCCGAAAAAGTCGCTGACCTTCGCGTCGCCCTCACCAAAGCACACGAGCAGTTCATTGCTGCCAAATCCGAGCTGAGCCACGTTCAAGCTACCCTCGAGCAGAACCGCAGCCAGGCCCGCTCGATCTTCCAGGATATCCAGGCCGCCCGCCAACGAATCGCTGATACCGAGCACACCATTCTCAATACAGAGGCTCGGCTCGCCCAGCTCTTCGCCGACCGCCAGGTAATCCAGAAAGAATGCACCGACTGCCATCACCGCAGAGACCAAATCGCCCAGGAAATTGAGCTCCGGGGTCAGAACCTCCGCCGGCTCACCCAGCAGCAGTCAGAGCTCGTTGAAACTCTCCACCAGAACCAGCTAAAGCTCAGCGAACTCGGCGTCCGCATAGAAACACTTATCCAGCGGATCCGCGAGGATTTCGACCTATCCCTGGAACAGGAATACGAAAACTACGAACCTGCCGGACTCGACCTTCAACAGGTCGCCCGCGAGATAGAGGAATTACGCGGAAAAATACAACGCCTCGGCAA
>DAOVKO010000025.1 GCA_030631725.1 Actinomycetes bacterium
AATGTGGCCGACTGGGAGTCTATGCCCGAAGCGCCGGCAGATCGCAGATCGAACAACTGGGTAGGGCCTGCCCGGTAAAGAAAATCAAAGAGTGGGTCCAACGGGAGATCTTTGAGCCAAGCTTTCTGATCAAGAAGGTTGTCTCGGCTGTTGGAGCAGGCGACTGTGCGGTGGCCGGTTTTCTGGCCGGGCTGCTTCGGGGCGTGAGTTTGGCCGATGCCCTGCGATATTCGACCGCTGTGGGGGCTCAGAACGTGCGGGTGCTCGATGCGGTCTCGGGAACTAAGAGTTGGCGGCAGACGACGGAGCAGATTCGCAGACGGCCAGCCAAAACACCTTTGCAGCTTGATATGAGCTGCTGGCGGTGGGTTCGGCTTGAACGGCACTACCTGGGGCCACACGACGGGAGCGCCTGAGCAGACAAAACTCTCAGCCCAGGCAGTCGAAATTGTAGCGGGAACGGCATATTCGAGCCTTGTTTGACGGTCTGGAGGCACTGGGAGCCTCATATTTTGCCGACATTACGGCGCAAAAGTCATATCGGACCACCTGTAGCTGGTTCTGAGAGAGCGGCTCTGCCTCTCCAAGGTTTGCCCGGTTGTGGGAGCACTTTTATGAGGCAGATTCAAGAAATTCCATAACATCCTGTGTAGCAAGAAGATATAGCGATAGAAAATGCAAGAAATTACTTGACATAAACTCTCGTTTGGTGTATACTATATGATGTAGTAGTGGACTTAGGCTGCTAAGTTACGCGGTATTATTGGAGAGAGAGCCCAATAATTCCACCAATCTAGTTTTGTAGAATTGTTTGGCACCATCCAGATGGAGAGAGTGCTTTAACAAGTCCAAGCCTGGTTAGGAGATGAGAGATGCGAAGAGTATTTGCGCGAACAACATTTGTATTGGTTATCTGCCTGGGGATACTGAGCAATCCGGTTCTGGCAGACTTCAAGAATTTCGGGGTTTACCAGGACACCAACCCCAACGGAAGACTTGACCCCGGGGACAAATTTCTGGGGGGGGTCATGAGTTGGCTGACCATGTATTCGGCGGCTTCGAGCTACAACTACAGTAAGCACCAAGATGATCCTGCTCTCCCTGAGCTGACGGGGGCGCCGTATGCCATCGATTATGACAACTCACTGCTTCCTGAGAACCTGAAGGTGCTCAGTTGGCTGCCCATGGAAGATGACGAGCTACACCTTTACATGGTGTGGAGCGAATTTGACAACACAGAACATGCTCCTGAACTAAGCGGTTTTAGCCTGGGGCTGATTGCCAACGACTACATTATCGGGCGTACTAATTCTGACCCCTCAGGGGCGTTCCATCTGGACATCGCTGTTCGCAATGACGACAGCTCAGGCTCAGTGCCTCAGGTAACATTGTCTGACGACTATGTTCCAACTAACGGCGATGATCCGGGACGGCCGACGTCTCCGGGTGACCAGCAAAACGGCTCGCAGGAGTTCTACAAGACGGCCGTTGATAACAATCCAGGGGCCCCTTACAACCATTTTTTCGAGGGTATCTGGAACTACACTATCTCGACGGGGGACGGAGGGGTTATCGGCGGTATCAATAACGGCGAATATGACATTACCTACAACCCTGACAATGACAATATTGTGACTGAGGTGATCGGGGACGGCCTGGTAATTCGGATTGATCCGGAGGACCTGGGGGAGATTACCAAGATCGTCATCTGGGACTTCGGGTACTTGGCTGGGGCCGCGGACACGCCAGGGGTCACGCCGCCGCCGGAGTACGACGACTCTAGCTGGGCGACGTTCGTGGACATACCAATAGGGACCCAAACGAATAAGACCTTCTTCATTGCCAGCATTCCCGAAGTGATTCCTGAACCGAGCGGTTTGTTGAGCTTGCTGATCGCAGGCGGTATGATTAGCCTGGGCAGGCGGCGCGGGAAAAACCAGATGTAGCCATCGGCAAAACGGAAAGTTCATCACTAATGAAACGAGGTCCGAAGCAATTGCTTTGGACCTCGTCTGCTTTACAGCCCTGAGCCATCCCGGCTAGGTCTTAAACAAGTCCGCTTTTCCGGAGACGTTGAGGATCTGCATTTTGTGCCGAACCATCTTGATGATGGCCTCTCGTCCGGGTCCCAGATACTTACGGGGGTCAATCTCCGCGGGATTCTTCTCGAAGACTTCACGGATCATAGCAGTGAGGACCAAACGGAGGTCGGTGTCGATGTTTACTTTCACTACGCCGAACTCGGTGGCGGCCTTGTGGATCATGTCCTCGGGAACGCCGCGGGCATCGGGAAGTTTTCCGCCATACTTGTTGCAGCGATCGACGAATTCCTGGGGCACACTGGATGAGCCGTGCATAACCAAGGGAAAACCGGGGACCTTTTCTTGAATGCGGGCCAGGCGGTCGAAATTGATCTTGGCTTCTCCGGAAAACTTGTTTGGCCCGTGCTTTGTGCCGATAGCCACGGCCAATGAATCACAGCCGCTCTCGGTGACGAACTTATGGGCTTCGTCGGGGTTAGTGAAGATGGCATCGCGGTCCTCGACCTTTACGTGCTCCTCTTCGCCGGCGAGTTTGCCGAGCTCGGCTTCGACGACGACGCCTTTAGCGTGGGCATATTCGACGACCTTCTTGGTCATGGCGATGTTTTCGGCCAGGGACAGTGCGGAAGCGTCGATCATAACCGAGGTGTAACCGTCCTCGACGCATTCCTTGCAGAGCTCAAAGGTGTCGCCGTGGTCGCAGTGGATGACTATAGGCAGATCAGTCTGGGCGACGGCAACATCGATCATGGCTTTGAGGTACTTGATGTTTGCATAAGCCCTGGCGCCCTTGGAGATCTGCAAGATAAGGGGGGCGTTTTCGGCTTTGGCGGCCTCGACGATGGCCTGGAGCAGCTCCATGTTGTTGACATTGAAGGCCCCGACGGCAAACCCACCGTCGTAGGCTGCCTTGAACATCTTTTCGGTGGTGACTAATGGCATTCGATTACTCCTAAAGATACGCCTGGGTCCTGCCGCCGGAGTGACTTACTGCGACCAGACAGAACAACAATCAGCGGTTGCGTCTTTTAGCATAATCGGCGGTGTCTGTCCAGAGGTTGAGGTGAAGTTTTTGGATTTGGGAGATAGAACGATGCTCACGGCTGAAGCTAGGGCACCACAGAGGCGGGATTCAGGTGCTATCGAGCCAGTGGCGTACGAATTTTCGGGCCTGGGCCTTGGTCTTGACCAGTTCATTGAGCTGGGCCTCGTAGACGGCGGCTAGGCACTTGCCCATCCGTGGACCCGAGCGGAGGCCCATGACCAGTAAGTCCTTGCCGTTGATCAGAGGAGCGGGGCTGATGGCCTCAGGAGCAATCTGTCGGCATCGCTGGCGCAATTGGCGGCAGGCTCTGTCCGGGGCAACAGTGTTGTAAAGCCAGAGTAACTCGCGAAAGACACCGCCGGCCAACATTCTTTTCAGCCGGGCCAAGGAGATTTGCTCGATGTCGGCTTGGTCGGCCACCAGGCCCCTGACCGTTTCGGTCAGCCAGGCGGTCTGGTCCACCAACTCGTTGCTGAGCTTGAGGCGACGGGCAATGGCTTTGGCCCGATCGCCGGACTGCTTTGGCTGATAGGTTTGATCCAGTCCATAGAGCAGGCATGCCAATCCGGCCGGGGCGCTGGCTCCGCTAAGCTGGGCCAATCGCTGGGCGGCGCAGCTGTAATCCACCTCGGGCAGGATGACCTTAAGCAGGCCGAGTTCGCCTGCCAGGCGGATACCCCCAGCCCGGCCAGGACTTTTGAGTATGGTCAAGAGCTCATCAGCGATTCGCTCTACGGAAATCCGCTTAATCTTCTGGGCCTGGTCCGAAATCGCCCTGGCGGTGCTGTCCTCGAGGGCAAAACCAAAGCTGCAGGCAAAGCGTATGGCCCGAAGCATCCGCAGATGATCCTCGGCGAAGCGGTGCTGGGGCGGGCCGATAGAGCGGATAACTTTGCGCCGCAGGTCAACCTCTCCGCCGACATAATCGATAACCTTATCCTCGAAGGGATCGTAGAACATGCCATTGATGGTAAAGTCGCGGCGGAGGGCGTCGTGCTCAGCGTCACTGTAGATGATGCGTTCAGGACGGCGGCCATCCTTGTAAGCAAGGTCGCGGCGGAAAGTGGCTACCTCAACCTGAGTGCCTGGGCCCAGGACGATTACCACCCCAAACTTGGCTCCGACCATCAGCGTCCGACGAAAGAGATTCTTGACCTCCATGGGTTTGGCGCTGGTGGCTACGTCATAGTCTTTGGGCCTGACCCCGCGGAGCATGTCGCGGACACATCCGCCGGCCCAGAAGGCCTGGTAGCCGGCAATGCGGAGCCGGCGAACGATTTGCTTGGCGAAATCTCGCTGTTTGTGTCCGCCCATGTTCGCCAAAGTGTATGCCTTTGACCCGCTTTTTGCCAGCCCAAAAGGCCACCCGAATAGCAGAGCCGATATATTCAAGCGAGGGGCCCAAAGGCCAGCCAGCGGGAAGTGTCGGGTTGTGGCTGCTCAGAGAAACGTTGCGTCAAGGCAACGCGGTTACTAATTAGCTGTGGGGCATAGCCTTATGTAAAAGACTTCAGCTCATTGTAGATGGGCATGTTGAGCCAAATCAACATTTTGATCTGGACACGCAAGGTCCGAATTTCGCCGGGCATCCGGCAGTGAGCACAACTGTCCAGACTTCAGGCGGTTGGGGGGCAGGGACAGGGCAATGCTAGTTATCAGTGCTGATAAGGCCCATGGCACGGGCTTTGCGGTAATTAACAACAGCCATCAGGCTAGTCGTCTATCAGTGCGAGGATTATCGGAGCCAGCATCAAGCTGCTGTTAGCCCGATCTCTCGAGCAGTGTGTTCCAGGGTGCCTGGGCAGAAAGCTGGATTGGAAGAGAAAGGTAATAAGACTATGGATGAAACAACTTTCCAAAAGAGATTAGCTGAACTGCTGAGTGAGATTGCAAGCCTGCCTGCTTCGCAGCGGAGCAAGCTGGAGTTATTGGTATCCGATACCAAGAAGCGTCACGAACAGCTTCAGGCCAGTGCCAGCAACGTTCAGGAAAGTCTGGACTATCTGCGTGTAGCAATTAAATATCTGTTATTCGATCTTGAGGCTACTCGGCGCGAAAACTCTTATCTGCGGAAGATGCTGCAACGGCATCAGGGGGATAAATAGTCCCTTGCCGGTCAGGGAAGCGGGCAAGGGCACACATATCGGATGGCCTTTCACACACCGAGACCTGGAGGAAAAAGGGAGGCCGGATTAGCGCCCTCTAATCCCGGGGGGCCTTGCGCGAGTGGGGCGATAAGAACGAAATCACCCAGCCGGGTTCGACAAAAACTACTCTAGATTTCTCTAGGGGTTTGGCAGGAATTCTTCGATTCGAGTCGTAGGGCTAGGTCTATTGAGTTGACCAAGGGGCCGGTCAGACGGTCCAAAAGTTTGGCCTCCTGGGAGGTGAAGGGGTTTTGGCGCCTGCGTTGGAGGACAAGGGCAGCAATGGGACCGCCGCGTACATAAAGGCCGGTGGCTAACAAACTGCGAGGAGAAAGGCCGGCGGACGGCTGGGCTGAATCTGATCCGTCGGCTGCAGCCTGGTCGAAGTCGTAGGTGTAACTGCCCAAGAGGGGAACGCCGCTTTGGAGTGTCCGCTGGATGATACCATTGATAAGAGTCCGGTCGTAGTCTTGGATGTTAGCCGGCGGTCCGCCGCCAGTAGTGGTGAACAAACGGGCGTGGGCAGCGGAAAAGGGAAAGAGAAATACGGCTCCACTGGCCCCGTCGAAGGTATCGGACAGATAGCGCAGGATAGTAGCCAGCAGTGGTTTGATCTGAAGTTGGCCGTCGATGGCGGCCCGGCAGTCCTGCTGGGTCTGGAACTCGAGGAGCTTCTCGACGGTGCGTCGATATCCACCGACCAAGTCCTGGCAGACCAGCTCGACCTGCTCAGCCAGGTGCCGGCGGCGGTTGCGCAAGCGTCTGAGGTGAGCAGCGGTTCTGGGTCTCCAACGGGCGTTGCTGCGAACTCGGCGGGTTCTGGCTAACAAATGGTTGACACGTTCGATAACCGTGCTGGCATCGAGGGGCTTGGAAAGAAAATCGTTGGCGCCGGCCCGGACGGCGTCGAGTATTCTCTGGGCCGAGCCGTCGTCGGAGAGGACAATCACTCCGGTGCCGGGGCGTCGGCGGCGGATCTTCTCGACGAGCCACTTTCCGTCGGCGTCGGGCAGAGACAAATCGGTAAGAACCAAGTCGAAGGGTTGGCGGTCCATCTTCATCAGAGCCCCGGAAGCGGTAGCTGCCGAGACGGCGTTGCAGCCACAATTGTCGGTTATGAGCTCTTGTAAATGATGGCGGACCTGCTTTTGGGGGCCGACCAGCAAGACATGGGGGTGGTTATTCTTTTTGGAGGGGTAATCGTCAGCCACACTACACCCGGAAACCCAAGGAACACATATCGGCAAAGATTTATCATCCTTTTTTCGCCAGGGGCAGGGCCATCCAGACAGTAGTGCCCTGACCGGGGCGACTGCGGAGCCAGAGGCGTCCTTGGTTCGCCTCGATAAAGGCCTTGGCCCTGGTGAGCCCCAGTCCACGACCGCGGCCTGCTGGGGCGAAAGAGAAAAAGGGCACAAAGGCATTTCGAGCCACCGCGGCATCCATTCCTATACCGCTATCGGCTACCTCGAGGGTGACCTTTTCTTGCAGTTCGTCTACACGGCAGCGAACGCAGATGGTTCCCGGCTTCTCTGCCAGAGCAGCCAAGGCGTTTTTGAGCACCTCCAGCAGGGATTGTTCGAACATTTCGGAGTCGATAAGTGCGGCCGGCAAATGGCTGGGCAGCTCGCAAGTTACCTCCGAATCGCTGGCCTGGGCCTTTCCAGCCAGGGCGGCACAGAGTTTGCGGATTATCGGCTCCAGTTGGGTGGGTTTTTGGGAAGGTGTTGGTGGCTGGACCGCCCCCAACAGTTCCGACGCGATGTCAGCGGCCTGGCGGGCTTGGCTGCCAATCAGCTCCAATGCTTCCTTCTTTTGGGGATCAGTTTCCTGCTTGGCCAGGATTTGGCAGCGTCCGGCGATGACGGCCAGGGGGTTGTTCAATTCGTGAGCAGCCCCAACAGCCACTTGGGCTAACTCGGCATCCAAGGCTTTTCGGTCGAGTTTGTGGGCAGCCTGACGGGCGATCTCTGCAAAGCGATGGGAAAGCCCTTCGGCATCTGCCAATTGAGCACTTTGTTGAGCCAACTCGTCCTTGAGCTGGGCGTGAAGCCTGGTGGTGTTAGCGACCACGCGAGCAAGAGCCTGGATAGACCGCTGGGGTTCAGCGGGCTCATCAAGTGCCAGGGCTTGAGCGGCATCATCGAGCTCTTGGGGAATGTTCCGGCTCAGCTCGGCCAAGCAGTCAGAAGTGAGGCCAATCTGGTCGGCTAATTCAGCTGCAGTGACGGGCAGGTCCAGATTGCCGGATTCGCCGAGAGACAACTCGTGAGCGAGGGTGTCGGCAAAGATTACCAGAGGCAGGTAAGACTGCTCGGGCAACATTTGGCAGGGGTGGTGGTGCAGCCAGATGGTTTTGGCCAAGCTGGAAGGCAGGTGGAGGTTGCGGGCGAGGCGTCGGCCCAGAGTGGTGTGGTCGAAGTGGAAGACCCGGCGTTCGGCGTCGAGCAGATCCTCACCGCCTGTGCGAGCCAACTGCCAAGTGCGGCTTAGACTCTTGGGCATGGCTGTTGAAAGGAGGAGCTTGGCGAGGTCATGGAGCAGGCCGGCGGTGTAGGCCAATTCCGTCTCGGCTGACTGGCCTGTCTTTGGCTCCAGAGGTCCTGCTGTGTGGGCGGCGAGTCGCTGGGCGGCGGCTCGGCTAATCAGGGCCACAGCCAGGCTGTGACGCCAGAGCCCAGGGCGATCGAGCGAGCTGGTTGCCTGGTCGGCTTGGATGTCTATGCCGGCCACGGCGGTTCTCAGCACGGCCGAGAGGATTTGGGCAGGGGGGAGGATCTGCCAGGCCTCGACGAGGGTCAGGGGTTTCTCCGGGCCGGTGGCAGCGGCCGAAAGGACCGCAGCAGTGAGGATCGGATCGTACCTGACGATGGTCTTGAGGTCTTCGCTGGGGCTGAGATCTTCGGCCAGAAGCTCCAAAACCAAGCGGGCCACGGAACTGACGGTGGACAGTGGGCCCAGGGCGTCGAGAAAACTATCCAGCCGAGAGTCGAGGCTGGCAATGTCATCCTGGTCGGAGGCCATCTTCTCTCTCTAAGAAGAGCTGGGCCGGCAACTACATGCCCAGCAGGACGCATATGCGGTCAAGCAGACGGTCAACGTCGAAGGGCTTCTGGAGGAAGTCATCGGCACCATCGGCGAAGAGCTGGTTGACCTGCTTCTTGTCGATCACGCCGGAAACGATAATGATCTTAGTATCAGCCAGGTCGGGATTATCACGAATAGCCTCGCAAACTACGTTGCCATTGATGTCCGGCAGGAGGTAGTCGAGAACGAGGACATCGGGACGAAACTTCTGGGTGAGCAGGCCAGCCTTATAACCGGAGTCGGTAGATTTGGTTTCGAATCGTCCGTCGCGGGTGAGTACATCGGTGAGAAGGTCGACGATTTCGGGGTCGTCTTCGACGATGAGGACCTTGCGTTTGACCGAGCCGAGCTGGTCGAGAGGAATGTTGTTCTTCTTCATGAACTTGATAAGGCTATCGCGGGGGATGCGGCGAAACTTTGAGCCGGGGACCAGGAAACCTTTGAGTTGGCCCCTGTCGAAACAACGAATGATGGTCTGCTGAGAGATCCCACAAATCTCAGCCGCCTCACCGGTAGAGTAAGCCTTTTTGGCCATGTCCTGCCTCCTGGATAGATGGGCAAAGGGCACAACTGCCAAGTCGCCCAGTATCGCCAGACTGCTTATATTATACAGATTTACCGATGTTGGTCAAGAATAGGATGGTGGTTGGGTGCATAAAGATCTTGGGGGAAATCACGGGGTAAGGAAAGGCACAACGCATAGCGTCCTTCGGAAGTAAGAAAAGAAGACCCCCGGTGAAACCGGTGGCTAAATACTAAAGAAACGACCAGAGCGCAAAAGTGGAGTTTTGCACGAACAAGTCCGTGCAAAACTCCACTTGCTAATCAATCAAGCTAACGTCAGCCTGCAAACCGGCTTAGCGACGACGACGGATCAAGCCAACCAGAGCACCACCGAGCAGAACCAGCATAGTGGCCGGCTCGGGGATCAGGATTTCCTCCTGATACGGTATCATGGCGTCGCCAACGAGTTCGACATACAGCAACACCGGCACCGGCGCACTAGCGTGCACCAAGACCACCTGCATGAAGTCCTTACTCGCGGCCTGGGCCGCCGGCTTCAGGGCCGCTGAGTCGCCCGCGTCGGCCATGCCGTAAGTGCCCTCGCCCTCTTGGGCCTCGTAGGTCATCTTTATAAGATTCAACCCTGCCGGATCCAAAGTGTCGTTGGTTTCGACAAAGCCGTCGCCCGTATACATAGGGATATAATCAGCCTCCGGGATCAGAAAGTGGGTGTCATACTGATCCCAGTCCGAATCCCAGACCATACCCGTTAGGTCATCCACCGTCGGCGTCATGTAGGTTCCCTGGGCTACGTTGGCCCAGACCTGATGCACATTACCGGTAATCGTGACGTCGGTAAAGGTTACTACCACGGTGTCGTCGCCGGTGGCCGTCGCGGTAACGGTATAGCTCGACAGCCCCGTAGCCGGAGACCCGTTGTCGGTGACGCTAAGGATGAAAGCTGCCTGAGCTCCCATGGCCATCAGGCCGATAACCAACATTACCATTACAATCTTTTTCATCTTCATCTCTTTCGTCTCCTTCTTGCTAGAACTACCCAAATCTCTCTCCACGTTGGAGTATTCTCTCCACGTTGGAGCAACATTACTTACTTAACTTCCGCTTGCAAATAACAGCGGCCAAGCCCAACACCAGCAGACCTATCGTGGCCGGCTCGGGAGCCGACACGGGTTCAGCGGGTGGTTCGGGCGGCACGCCGTACTGCCAATTCAAGGCTATCGCGGTGAGGTCCACGTTGTTGACTAGGCCATCGATGTGGCCGTTGAAGTTGGCACCGGCCCAACCGTAAGGCGTGGACACCCCCAGCCAGTTCAAAGCCAACGCGGTCAGATCCACATTGTCGACATCCCCGTCCAGGTCGGCGTCGCCATAATAGGTGCTCTTGATCGTCTCAACCCAGTAGGTCAGATCGGCAGCGTCGAGGACCGTGCTGCTGTCGACATCGAATTTCGGATCGACACTGGCGGCGGCAATAGCGGCCGTGAGCAGGTCAATGTCGAGGGCATCCAAGAATGTATCCGCATTGAAGTCACCGAGGGCCGCAACATAATTATAAAGCGGCGATGTGCCGGAGGCGGAGTATTCGGGCAGCGGTTCGAGGCCGGTTTCAAGGCCGTAGACCTGCCACGAACCGTCCAGGCCGTCCTTGACGGTTACGCGGGCTACCTTGTGTGTGCCCGAGCCGGAACTTGCTCCACCTAGGGGCGCCCAGGCGATGTCGAGAAACATGGTGTTGAAAGTCCAGCCGCGCATCGGACTGGTTTCGACGATATCTATCGCCGCCCCAATGTCATCATCGTATGCTACAGGGCAGGTGACGTAGGTGTCGTAACCCGTGCCCGGACTACCGCTCTGGTAGAAGTCATTGCCGGCAGGTACATCGGCCACGATGTACATCTCAACCAGGGCGATGTTGCTGTCGACGGTCATGTTCAGGTCGTAGCAATTATACAAGTTACTAGGACCGATGCCGGTGGCGATCTCGACCCAATCGAAGGATACACCAGCAGGGGCTGCCGCGGCTAAGAAACCAATCACAAGGAAGCACGTCAGATATCTACTCATCTCTCACAACTCCTTTCCTTATCCCTCTTGTCCCAAACTCGCATTCCCTCAAAGACGAGGCTACCGAGCCCGCCTTTCACTTGATTGGTAAGGAAAACCATCTGAAGGATACGTGCGGCCGTTTGGCCACCCTTGCCTGATAGGCTCTCCTCTCCTTCCAATCTTGATGAATTATACAACGTTCTGAGAGTTTGTTCAAGGAAAATCTGGGAAAATTCAAAAAAAACTTTTCCTCGAGGGTCAAAACCCCCGCCCCGGCGGTAGGGGGGGGCGAGCCGGGCGAGTCCAACAATCACCTAAGTGGCGATTTTGGGGCGAGTTAGGGCAATCTAGGCCAGGGTGGTCTTATAAGAATCTGTAGCTTGTCCTGGGGGTCAGGGCCAAGATTTTCGAGCAGATCGACTGTTTTCCGGGGTTAAAAGCGGGATATTTTATCGCCATGTGGAGCAGAGCCGGGGGATCTTCGGGGGCAGGGGCCTTTCTGCAGGAGCGCCTAAATAGCAGAAAATTGGGGCGGAGGCGGTGAGGTGTAGACAAGCCATTGAGGCAGTGGAGATCGTCGATGTTCGCAATCCCAGGCGCGATTCGTTTCGAGGCGCAGGCAGAGAGGTGGGGCGGGTTTTGGACTTGACTAGAGTCCTGAGGCAGGTGAGAATAATTTCGATGCTCCCGTCGGTCGAGGGCAACAATCTATTTGGGAAAACCTTGGGCGAAGGACGGCCCTTTCTATTCTTTGTGAGTAATTTGATATGGAACTTCCCCGTCGGGCTCGTGGCGATGAGTTGCTCAGGCCGGGCGCACTGAGGGATATTCGTCTGCGTCTGCGGACGATGGCGGCCAAACATGACTTGAGCACGGTGATCGCCTGCGCGTTCGATGGTCGTACGCGAATGCTTCCGTTTATCTATGCCGACACTCGGATGTCGCCAGCTGGTGTACGGGCGATCGGATCGGCCATGGTCGATGCGGGCTTCAAGAAGACGCGGATCGTGCTGCAGCAGTGGAACAGTAGATTTCGCCCGTCGCAGATGCGGCTGGACGGAAAAATGCCCGACATCTTCATGGTTTCAAGCATGCACATCCACTCGGCCCGGTGCCGGGATCTAATCCGAGACGCCTGGAGGATTGATCCGGCTCATCGGCCTCTGATGATTGCCGGCGGGCCGAAAGTCATTTATGAGCCCTGGAGCGTCTTCGGCATCGACCCGGCTGACCCGTGGGGTGTGGACGTGGCCGTCACCGGTGAGGAATACGTTCTTCTTAGTCTGCTTGAAGTATTGATCTCCACTCGTGTGGGCAACGAATCCATGCGAACGACCTTCCTGCGGGCGCGGGATAGTGGAGCACTCGATGGGGTCCCCGGCCTGGTCTACTCCCTGGGCAGCCGCGATGGCGTGGCGGAGGAGTTAGTCGACACAGGCATCCAGCGTCTTGTCGGGGACCTGGATGAGTTGCCAGACCCGGTCTTAGGGTATCAGCTTTTCGAGCCGCCCAGCGGCCGTGCCACACTGGGCTCCCACGCACTTCCCGCGGAACTGGTTCACAGGTGCAGCCCAGTCGGGGCGCTAGTTCTGACGTTGGGCTGCAAGTTTGCCTGCCCCTATTGTCCGATTCCAGCCTATAACCAACGGCAATACCGTACAAAGAGCGGTGAGCGGATCAGCGAAGAGATTGAGCGACTATACCGGCAGTACCGTATTCTCTTTTACTTCGGGGCAGATGATAACTTCTTTAACGATCAAGCTCGAACACTCGATATCGCCGAGGCCTTGGCGCGAAAGGTGGACTCCGGCTCGAGGGCCCACTGTAAAATCCGCTGGGGTACGGAAGCGACAATCCACGACACATTAAAGATGAAGGACCATCTGTCTGTGATTCGGAAAGCAGGACTCTTGGGGCTGTGGCTGGGTGTGGAAGACATGAGTGGTGCACTGATCAGCAAGGGCCAAAACGCCGATGAAACCGCCGAGGCGTTCAGTCTTCTGCGGGAAAACGGGATCTTCCCAATACCCATGATGATGCACCATGACTCGCAGCCGTTGTATACACGGAAGGATCAAAGCGGGCTGCTGAATCAGGTTAACTTGCTGCGGAAGACTGGGGCGGTCGCGATACAGGTCATGATGCTCACGCCCTCTCCCGGCTCGAAACTGTACGTGAACACCTATACTTCGGGGCAGGCCTACGAAAGCATAAACGGGGTTCCGGTCGAGCCGTACATTGTCGACGGGAATCATATTGTCGCGTCTTGGGCGGCAAAGCCCTGGCAAAAGCAGTTCAATTTGCTGCTGGCCTACCTTTGCTTCTACAATCCCTTGCGATTCCTGGCAGCACTTGTGCGTCCGAAGACCAAGATATTTCTGGCCGATGCTGAAACTGATCCATCCGCAACGAGAGGTCAGGGCTGGTCTAGCCGAAGGAAGCTTCGTCGACGCATCTCGCGGAAGTTCAAGGCGCATCTGGCTGACGCCTTCGTGCAGGCATTTAGAATGTGGGCGTTGACTCACACGATTCGTCGCACATTCGTCTGGAACTTGCGGCTGATGCGGGGGAAGATCAAACGCCATAGCCAGGTGCCTGCCAGTCAGATCCCGATGCGAAGTGTTGACGGTGGGCGGGCAAGCCACGCCCTGCCGGGAACGCCAAAAAGCCAATCCAGGTCGCTCGAATCTAAGGACAGGGCACGGGTGGTGGCCTAGTTTGGTGGCTCAAGTGGTCCGGCCGGCGATGGCTCCTGGGGGTGGATAAAGACCATCTAACAGCTGGCTGGGAGATCATTTGAGCACCTCGGAGCAGGCTTCGGGGATCAGGCTAGTTTCCAATAAACGTCCACGTGAGGTCAAGAAGGGTGTTTGTCGGCAAAGGGGTCTTGCTCCGCGTTGGCTTTTTCAAGGCAATAGAGGCACCGCCGTTCGTAGCTGACGGGGCGTTCGGTCAATGGGCCCGGTAGGACTCGAACCTACCGATGCCCCTTGTAAATACAAGCACTTACAATAGAGTATTGACGAAAAGCCGCGAAAAAACACCGTTTTGGGTGACAAAACGGCCTCTGAACCGCCGTTCCCCCTGTGTCTTTACCGTTATTTTGCCGTCATTCTAACAGGCCAGGCCCCCCACGGTCAAGCCCACCGGCAGGCGGCTTTTTTGCCCCGTAGGCGGCATTTGAGCCTCCAACCTCGTGCGGGCTAGATTTTCCGGCACTTCCCGAAGGGCTTCTTGCCAAGAATTCAGGGGAATACGAGATTGAGCTGCCGCGTGTGCGTTTCCCGTCAATTTCACTGAACCATTTGAACCATTGGGCACGGATCTCTTCCAGCACGATCCGGAAGCGGTGCATATTGTTTGTGTTCCGGGTTATCCAAGTACCAATAGGCTACACTAGACCAATCACCACTGCCAAAATTGGCATGGCCGTGCTCAATCGACATGATCAGTGACTTGG
>DAOVKO010000183.1 GCA_030631725.1 Actinomycetes bacterium
GCGACGAACCTGCTGCCCGTTGTACCACAGCACTGCGTAGCTCAGTACTCCCATGGCCCCCACCAGCATCCCGCCCAGTAATAAAAAGCCCAGCAATTTCCCCCACACCAGTTCCAGCAGGTTGATCGGCTTGCTGGCCGTGACCATTATTGTTTTGCGGGCCAGTTCTCGCGGAATACTCCGACAGGCCAGGGTCAGTATCAGAACCCCCACCACCAGCAGTTGTCCGCCGACCAGCAGTTCCGTCGTCAGCATCATCCGGTCTTGCACCAGCCGATACGGGCTGATGAACATTCCCACCACTAGTACCCCCACCAGCCACAAAGGCACCGCTAGCCAAGCTTGTTGGCTCATCGCTTCACGGACCGTCGTCCTGGCCATGGCCCACACCCGCCCGGGCCCGCGCCTTTTCAGCGAGCTCAGCAAGCTCGCCAGCACTAATAACGCCAACGAAAAGCCCAGGACCTTCGTCCAGAACGGATCCGCTAACGACCCTACTGACACTGGCCCCCAGTAATACACAATCAGCCCAAGCCCCCCCAGCCACAATATCACCATCAACCAGGCACGGTAGCGCTTGCTCCTGCCCGGTCCGATACGCAAAAAACCCACGATATCCCGCGCACCGGCCACCGCGAATATCACCGCCAGTACAATGAACGGAATAATCCAGATCAAATTCACCATAAGGACAGCGTTCTCTAATCTGCGCAATTAGCGCCTGGCTTCTGTATTATTTCTTTCTGTATTATTTGCCTCCAGCCTCCAGCCTTCAGCCTCCAGCCTTCTTAACTCCTCCGCATCAGCGGGAATAATATTACGTCGCGAATGCTCGGCGAGTTCGTCAGCAGCATCACCACCCGATCCACCCCTATCCCCAGCCCCCCCGCCGGAGGCATCCCATATTTCAGTGCCCGGATGAAGTCTTCATCCATCACCCTCATGGTTTCGTCTTTGTCTTCCCCAGCCAAACTGCTCCGCAGATTTTCCTCCTGCACGAACGGGTCGGTAAGCTCCGTATAGGCATTGCCTATTTCCATACTCATGACGTATGGCTCAAACCGCAAGGCCAACTGCGGATTCCCCGGCACTCTGCGGGTCAGCGGGCAGAGCCTGGCCGGGTAGTCAATCACGAAACACGGCTGGACCAGGTGCTCTTCCACGCACTGCTCGAAAACCTTGTTGATTACCACCTCGTCAGCCATGGCCTTTTCGTCCAGCCCCAACTCACGAGCCTTGCCCCGAACCGCCCCAATATCCTCAGCCCTTACCCCGGCATACTCTTCCAGAGCTTGGCTGTGTTTCAATCGCCGCCACGGCAGGGAGTAATCCACCTCGATAGTCTCTTCCTTGCTCGTCCCGTCTTCACCCACCACCTTCCTCGTATAGGGAACCACCTTCGAACCGCATACCCGCTGGGCCGCTGTGCAGATCAGCTCTTCGGTCAGCGACATCATGTCGTTGTAATCCCCGTAGGCTTGATAGACTTCCAGCAGCGTGTATTCCGGGTTATGTTTCGTGCTGATCCCCTCGTTGCGAAAGACCCTGGCAAACTCGAATACCCGTTCCATCCCCCCCACCAGCAGCCGCTTGAGATACAGTTCCGGAGATATCCGCAGAAACAGTTCCATATCCAGCGTATTGTGATGCGTCGTAAAAGGCCTGGCCGCTGCACCACCGTAAATCGGCTGCAATGCCGGCGTGTCAACCTCCATAAACCCCCGCCCCAGCAGGACTTGCCGCATCTGCTCCACTATCGCCGAACGCTTCTTGAACACCTCCATCACTTCCGGGTTCACCTGCAGGTCTACGTATCGTTGCCGGTAACGCAGATCCACGTCCTGCAGGCCGTGCCATTTCTCCGGCGGCGGCAACAGTGATTTGTTCAACAGTGTTAGATGTTCAACGAAGACCGTTATCTCTTCTGTTCGCGTCTTGCCGAGTTTGCCTTCTACCCCGACGATATCGCCCAGGTCCAGCAATTTCGCCAGGGCGAACTCATCACCCATCGCATCCTTTTGCAGGCAGATCTGCAGATCCCCCGTCATATCCCGCACCGTTGCGAAGATCAGCTTGCCCATCGAGCGTAGCAGTACTAGTCGGCCCGCCCCTCGTACGGCTGGACCTTCTTTTTCCGCCTCAAAGCTCGCTCGGATCTGCCCCAGCGTCCCCGTCTTTTCAAACCGACCACCGAAAGGATCTATGCCTAGAGCCCTGATCCTTTCCAACTTCGCGATTCGGTTTTCTTCCAGTTTGCTTCTACCCATTGTTCCTCTGTTGTTAGCCTCAGGCCTTTCCTCTCCTATGTTTCGCTGCTTTTCAACTGTCTCGACGAGTGTAAACAACTGAGCCCAATAGTCAACCTTGCCCTTTTTCTCACCGACAATCCTCTTTCCACTGTTCAGCCCCCTCGCCAACACCAAAAAAGACTTCCGAGTCGAGCCTCCAGCCCGCCTCGGAAGTTTGCCACGGCTAAACAGCCGAATTTCTGGATTACTGTCCTGATCGCCCTGACAACTATATCATCGACCCTGCCCGCTGTCAATGTTCCACCTAAAAAAACAAAAATTTTCTGCTAAACCCTAACCTATTGTCGCGTAGTGTGTTATGGCGTTTAAGTCCCCTGATTCAGCCGTTACCACCCCACCGACCCTCAATCGCCCATCAGAAAGTCGTTGGATTCCCTAATTGTTTGTATAATAAGGTGTTATGTTCTGCTTTTATCGCCTGTCCCCTAGCTCATCCCCTTCCCTGCTACCGCTGTGCCGCAGTCGGGGCATTTGCCGTCTTTAATATTGTTTTCTTCGATGCTGTAGTATTTTCGGCCGATTAATTCCTTCCCGCACTTATGACAGAAAGTCGATTCGCTCGTGGCTGAGGGAATATTACCGCAGTACACATAGCGCAAACCCGCTTTTAGTCCGATCTGCCGCGCCTGGTCCAGCTTTTCCACCGGCGTAGCCGGAATATCCCTCGATTCATAGTCCGGATGAAATCGGCTCACGTGCCAGGGCACCTCCGCACCCAGCTCTTCAACTATGAACCTTGCCAGATCCCCAAGCTCTTGCTCCGAATCGTTTCCCCCTGGGATCACTAGTGTCGTAACCTCCAGCCAAATGTCGGTCCTGCCCGCAATGTACCTCAGCGTTTCCAGCACCGGCTCAAGCCGAGCCCCGGTCCGCTGGCGATAAAAATCATCGCTGAAGCTCTTCAGATCCACGTTGATCCCGTCAAGGTACGGCTTTATCACCTCGATGGCTTCTGTGCTCATATAGCCGTTAGACACAAAAACGTTGGTCAAGCCCTTTTCATGCCCCAGCTTGGCCGTCTCGTAGGCCAGTTCAAAGTAGATCGTCGGCTCCGTATACGTATGGGCGATGCTCGCACATTTGCCCTCTACCGCCGCCTGCACCAGTTGCTTTGGCGAGTAGGCCCGTCCATCGATCTTCTTCCATAACCGTACTTCCTGGCTGATCTGCCAGTTCTGGCAGAACTCGCAGCGAAAGTTGCACCCCGGCGCCGCGTACGAGAGGCTTCGAGAGCCCGGATAGAAATGAAACAACGGCTTCTTTTCAATAGGGTCCACATTCACCGAGCACACCGCCGAGTAGTTCAGCGAATACAGCTCCCCCGCCCTGTTTTCCCGTACCAGGCAGTGCCCCCTCTTGCCCTCCTTTATTCGGCAGCGGAAGTTGCACAGCTTGCACTGAATCTCCTGCCCCTCCAACTGCTCCCACAGCATAGCCCGCTGTCTGGCCTGATTGTTCATCGTTGGTATTCTACGATGTTTTTGTGATCAGTCAATTCCATGCCCTGGCCCGCGTGCCAGGGGGGGGTCGTTGAACGCCTCCAGGCTGTACTACTCTGCCAAGCGCTGCGAAGCACGAGCGCCCTGGGGGTTGCCTTTCTTACTTTGTGCCTTGCTACTCTGCGAAGCACGAGCTGTGCCTTCCGAAGGACGCTATGCGTTGTGCCTTTCTTTACCCCGTGGTTCTCTTCAAATCCCCGCCATCCCCAGCAACTCTTCCGCCAACATCATGCTCGCATCCGTCTCTTTTCTGTCATACCCACGCAGGCACGGAGCGGGCAGCCATCTTTGTTTTTGGTGATGCACGCCCTTGGCGAGCGTTCCAAGTCGAGAACTTTGGCCCGACGGCTGGTCAAGCACGGGGCAGCGATTTTCCGATTCCTGTTCGATCCAGCCGTCCCGCCGACCAACAATGCCGCCGAGCGGGGTATTCGCGCGGCTGTGATGGACCGCCGCATCACGCAAGGCAGCCGTTCGCTGACCACAACTGGAAACAGCAATCCGAAAACGACGCACGTAATGGTTAGCCTCATATCCTTTCCCTCTTTCTCTATGATCTAGAATGGATATCAATGAACC
>DAOVKO010000009.1 GCA_030631725.1 Actinomycetes bacterium
AATGATGGTTGAGGGCTGGTCACCCATGAGCATCTTTGCAGCCAGCGGAGATGCCAATCGGGCTGTATCTATGACGCGACTCAAGGGGATCGATACAGCAGCATACCTATATTCAAATGTGCATAATGGTGAACCTGCACCCTCATTGGAAAAGCTCGTTGAAGAAGATTATATTCCCGTTGACTTATTGGTCAGCCCAGTGAGCGGACGAGGGGAGCTCGATACAGATGAAAACGGCATTCCCACTGAGCCCGGCGATTACGTTTATATTCCGCTTCCCATATCTGACGATGTGCCGTCTACATTGATAAGGGCCTACGAAAAACCGGAAAACTATGAACACAGTCAATGGGGCGAAGGTACAATAGCAGTCTCAGCGAACCATGGCGTCGAGTGGATGGACATCGAGGCCTTCCGGGAGGCGCTGGAACGCACAAAGAAATGGCTGGCGGAACACAAAAAGAAATAGCCCCGGTTTAGCGGCCAATGCGGATGAGAGGAGTCGAACCTCCACGCCCCGAAGGGCACAGGCACCTGAAGCCTGCGCGTCTGCCAGTTCCGCCACATCCGCAAGGCGTAAGTGAACCGCTATTCTATCCGCTCCCCGCATCCCTATCAAGCTGCTGAGAAAAAAACCTGCCCACTAAGGCCCATCCAGAACTCCCTGGACCTCTTGGCTGTCAAACTCTATCATGTGCCTGGCTCGTGAGTATCCAGTCAATACTTGAGATTTACCAAGCAGGAGTCCAACAATGCCCGAGTTGATGATCGGCGTAATCGGCGGAACCGGCCTCGACCAAGCCTTTGCCGCAGACAACCAAGGCGAGCAACGAGAGATCGGCACGCCCTTCGGAAAGCCCTCTGGCCCTATTACACTGGCTCAATGGTCTGGCGTACCCGTTGCCCTGCTGGCTCGCCACGGCGAGGGGCACATGCTCAGCCCTTCGGCCGTCCCCTATCGGGCCAACATCTACGCCCTCAAATCCCTGGGCGTTACTCACATAATCGCCTCTGGCGCAGTGGGCAGCCTCAGAGAGCAAATCCAGCCGCGACACCTGGTCGTCCCCGATCAGGTCATCGACAAGACCTTTGGCCGGGAAGGCTCGTTCTTTGCCGATCATCTGGCCGTACACGCCGAGTTCAGCCATCCGTTCTGTCCGCATCTCCGCCGGCTGCTGCTCGACTGCGCCGAGGCGGTCGAGACGACCGTCCATGACGGCGGAACCTACGTATGCATGGAAGGCCCCCAATTCTCCACCCAGGCCGAGTCGCGGATGCACATAGCCTGGGGGGGCGATCTGATCGGCATGACCTGTATGCCCGAGGCCAAGCTAGCCCGCGAGGCCCAAATCTGCTACGCCCTGCTGGCCCTGCCCAGCGACTACGACTGCTGGCGAGAGCACGACCCGGGCCTGTCGAAGCTCGAGCTGCTCAACGAAATCATCGCCAACCTCAAGCAGGTAAGCGAATACGGCACAAGGCTCATTCAGGCGGCCATCAGCCGTGCCGGCGAACTAGTCGAAATCGACTGCCCCGACCGCAAGGCCCTGGAATTGGCCATCTGGTCCGACAAGCAGCAGATTCCCAAAAAAGTCCGCCAAGAACTCCAACTCCTCCTCGGCGAGTACCTTTGACCACAACTCTCATCGACATGGTCGAGTTGCCAAAGATCAACGAGGTCTTTGTTTAGCCCCCAGGTTTATCCTGGGGGTTTCTTTGGTACAAACCGGTAAGATAGGTTACAGATTATGCTAAGCACATAGGTAACAGTTGTTGGGTATGTCGGTTGACACAAAAGAGACCCCCGGTAAAACCGGGGGCTAAATATAAGATGGATTACCGCCAAAGCGGTGATAAGCCTGCTCCCGCACTTGATGCGGTGCGGGGGCAAGAGTCTTGCAAGAAGTCGGTGTGTTGTGGTAAGTTGAGGGGGGATGATCCCGGTGGGGATGGGAGGGAAGCAAAATGGCTAAGCGGAGAAAGAAAAAGGCGGCAGGAGTGCGCGATGCTGAGCTGCGGCTGGCGCGTGGTACTCGGCTGCGGAAATACCGGCTGGAAAAACGTCTGGGGCAAGGCGGATTCTGCGAGGTGTGGAAGGCCCGGGATACGGTGGAGGGGATCTGGGTGGCCCTGAAGATACCGCATCTGGACACCCACGGCAAACGTGATAATCAGATAGTCCTGCGGGAAGTGAGCCTGATAGCCAAGCTGCGGCATGAGCATATAATGCCGCTGAAGAACGCTGACATTATCGACGGGCAGGCGGTGATAGCTACGGAGCTGTCGCTGGGAACCTTGGCCGACCGGTCGAAGCCGATGGGAGTTCGGCGGATCCTGTCGATAATCTGCCAAGTGCTGGAGGGACTGGCTTACGCACACCATCATCGTCTGGTGCACTGCGACGTAACGCCGGGGAATATATTTCTGCTTGACGACGGTCGAGCAGCCCTGGGAGATTTTGGAATCAGCCTGGAATTCAAGGGTCGTATGGTGACCATCGACGAGTACGGCACGCCGGGATATGTGGCCCCGGAGCAGGCCTACGGCCGGCCGACGTACCGCAGCGACTGCTTCGCGGTGGGCTTGATTCTTTACGAGTATATCACGGGTTTTCTTCCGCGGTGGCCTTTTCGCTGGCCGTTCCGCGGTTACGAACGTCTGCGCGAGCGGACGAACTTCGCTATGGTGGGGTTTTTGAGGCGGGCTCTGTCGGTGGATCCGGGGCGGCGCTTTGCCAATGCAGAACAGATGCTTGCGGCCTTGTTACAGGCGACACCGAAGGGGGTACGAGAGGGGTTGGTCAAGGGGTCGGCGGCAAAGAAAAAAACCGACTGGCGCGAGTGCCGGCGAGAGGCGTTCGTCAAACGTTACAAGAAGAGTTTTCCAGCCATTTTCCGCTGCGACCAATGCGGCGAGCCGATAGCGGAAAGCATGCTTTGCTGCCCATGGTGCGGGAGCGGGCGCAATCGCTTTGACTACCGCAGCGAGTACAGCCACATTTGCCGGCGCTGTCATAAGGGAGTTTTGCCGGAGTGGCGGTACTGCCCGTGGTGTTACGGGGCGGGTTTCCGCTCGCCGAGCAGTTCGCGGACTCCGGGAGTGCGCTATCATCGACATTGCCGGAACTGCAAGGGACAACTGATGCGTTTTATGCGCTACTGTCCGTGGTGCCGAAGGAAAGTGCGGCGAGCGTGGCAGGTTCGGCCGTTCCCGGAAATATGCGGGCGCTGCGGCTGGTCGGTAGATACGACGTTCTGGAACTACTGTCCGTGGTGCGAACAGAGCCTGATGGTAAGATGAAAGAAATATCAACGCGTAGCGTCCTTCGGAAAATAAAAATGTAAAAAGCAAAATTACAAATCAAAATTCAAAAATAATAAATACAGATGATAAAAAAATACAGAGAATACAGAAACGAAAACAGAAAGATGGATCCCCGCCTGCGCGGGGATGACAAGGGGAAGCGGGGATGACAACAAAAATCGGTCAGTTTGAGTAATGGACAAAACGGAGGCTGGGGCAGTGGAGAAATTGGCACGGCGCTGGGGTGCGGCGAGCGACGTGGGCAAAGTACGCGATGAAAACGAGGACAGCCTGGTGGTGGAGGCTGAGGTGGGGCTGTTCCTGGTCGCCGATGGGATGGGGGGGCATAGGGGAGGGGCGCTGGCGTCGAAGATTGTAGCGGCAGATTTGCCGGTGCTGATTGAGACGCGGCTGGCAAAGCTGAAAGGGCAAAGCGTCAGGGCGATCCGCTCGATGCTGAAGCGGACTATCGCTGAGCAGAACCGACAACTGCAAATGGAAGGGACAAGCGAGGCTGGCTATAAGGGGATGGGGGCAACGGTTGTGGTGGCTTTGCTGCGGGATGGGCGAGTGTATGTGGCTAACATGGGCGACAGCAGGCTGTATCTTTTCCGCAAAGGCAGACTTTCACAGCGGTCGAGAGATCATTCGGTGGTGTCGGGCCTGCTGCGGCGAGGACGGATAAATGCCGAAGAAGCCCGGAACCATGACGCCCAGGGGCAGATCACGCACTATGTGGGTATGGAAGAAGAAGGCCAGCCTTGTGTGAGAAGCTTTATGCTCAAAGAAGGGGACCGGCTGCTGCTGTGTACGGACGGCCTGACAGATGCGATAAGCGATAAGGCTATTGCCAAGATACTCAAGGAGCAAGCTGATCCGCAGGCGGCGTGCGAGGCCCTGGTGCGTGCGGCTAACACGGCTGGGGGTTATGACAATGTTACAACAATAATTGTTGATTGGCTGGAGTCCGACGAGCATTGACAAATAAAGACGTTATATTCCTTGGATGCTTAGTGTGTCTGGCGGTTTTGATCTGTTCGTGCAATGAACGGGCAGAGGAGTCAAGTGAGCCAAGACAAAACAGAGGGCCTGAGCAATCTAACGAGGCCAAAGACGTTGGGGGCAACGCTGGGCGGGGGCTAAGAGAGTACGAGAAGCAATTGCTGGGACTGATTTATCCGGGAGAGCTATTGGAGGCGGTGAGGATACACGTGGGGCAGCCGAAGAAGCTGCCGGCGAATCCGGTATGGGGGCTGATCGTGCAGATAGCAGTGCAGAACGGCTGGGGGGTGACTGTGGGGGAGGATATGTATTTTCCCGAAGAGCTGGATACGACGAAGGTCTGGGGGATGCAGTGGCTGGGGCATGAGCTTAGACACGTGCAACAGTATAAGCAGGCAGGAGGGATAGAACAGTTTGGGGCGGCTTATGTGTGGTATCTGACGGCTGGGGCAATCTCGCTGGAGGCGGGTTCGGCGTATGTGAATAATCCGTTTGAAAATGATGCCCGGGTGTACGACGGCTGTGTGGTGGAATTGCTGGGGCAGAGGTCAGAACTGCTGGAGGGGCTGGAGTTGGCTCAGGAGCAGCGAAGGGAGTGGTTCAACAAGCAGATAGGTAAATACGCGGGGCAATACAGGCGGATTGTACGGGGGTGTTTGGGCGAGGCTAGAAAAGTGCCGACGACGTTCAGGATGGGTGAGGGAAAGAGCTTCACGATTGATTTTCACTTGAAGGGTGAGTTCACTGGGCCGGTGGGGGGAGAGATTGATCTTCGGTTTTCTGACAACACGAAGTAAAGAAGGAACCAGAAAAACCAGATATTTACCACAAAGGTACGAAGAACACGAAGAAACACAGAAAGATGGATCCCCGCCTGCGCGGGGATGACATCAGACGCAGATGAATACAGAGAATACAGAAAGAAATACAGAGCAGATATTCAGAGCGAAGGGGCGAAGAAGACAATGCGTAGCGGCCTTGGGAAGAGACAAGAACTAGATTTGTAGAACTGAGGAAAGGCTAACGATATGGCGAGTGTTCAGGCAGCGGTGTACAGCAATCTTTCGATTATGCTGGAGGCGGGAGTGGCGGTGCGGCAATGTCTGGGGACGGCGGTATCGCCTGCCAAGGGAGAGCTAGGCAAGGCCTGGAGGGAGGTGGCCCAGGCAGTCTGGCAGGGAGACGGTCTGGCGGAGGCCATGCGGAAACATCCGAAGGAATTCGCCGAGCTGGATGTGCTGGGGATCGAGGCGGGGGAGGTTTCGGGGGGGCTGCCTGAAACGCTGAAACGTTTGTCGCAATGGTACAGCTTTCGCGAGCGCATGAAGAAGATGGTGATCTCGGGAATGATGCTGCCGGTGCTGGTGCTGACTGCGGCGGCGCTGGTTATACCGTTTCCGCGTTGGTTTATGGACAAGATAAGTGGCTGGGGATACTTGCTGGCGGCGGCCAAGCCGTTGGCGGTGCTGCTCGTGCCGATGGGGGTGATCTGGGGTATAGTGCGGTACACGCCAAAGACGGGAGTGCTGCGGAAGTTGGTGGACGGGGCGGCCTTGAAGATTCCGCTGGTGGGGCGGGCGGTGAAGCAATTGGCTCTGAGCAGATACCTCAGGGCATTTCACACGCTGTTCAAGGCGGGGCTGCCGATGATTCGCTGTGCCCAGACGTCGGCAGAGGTTACGGGTAACGCAGTGGTGAGAGAGTGGGTCAGGCCGGGAGCTGAGAGTGCGCGGGCGGGGCATCCGGTGAGCGAGGGATTCGGGCGGGAGTTTCCGAAGGAGTTTCTGGATGCTTGGCTGGTGGGTGAAGAGAGCGGCAAACTGGAGGAGGTGAGCGAACGGCTGGCGAGGATCGCAGCGGAGAAGGCCGAATGGACGATTAGCCAGGTGTGCAAATGGGTGCCAATACTTATCTACGGGCTTATTTGCATATGGCTGATCTGGATGATTTTCGCGATGTGGGGGCAGATTTAGCCAATCGAGTAACAAAATAGGTCACTCGACCTTGGTGGTGGAGATAATTGCTAACTCCTTTCTGTAGCGAGAGTTAGAAATCTCTGGAGCCAAGAGCTCAGCAGGGCCGAGATTATCTAACTTATGTTGAATAAATGGGTTAAGGCTGTTTCCCCCCGGCCGGCCCGTTGCTGGCTTATAATGGCCCGGGACTAAGTCCAAGCGGGAAACGAAAAAAAACGCTTTTTTATTCAATTCTTGGGGTTTTAGGCTTGAACAAAACATTTTGCTATGGTATCATAACAATTGGTAATAGTTACAGTTGGGCAAACTCTAGGTGAGAGGTATCCTAGCTGTAGGGTGTGTCTGTTAATAAACTTGTTGGTTTTTAAACAGAGAAAGGTTATAGGAGAGAGAGCTATGACGAGAAAAGGAGAACGATCATGGCTCACTGGGGAATATCAAGAAGAAGCAAAGTCTGGGTAGGTTTAGTATTATCCATATCGCTTATGTGGGGAGCGTCAGCAGCGCAGGGGTCCCTGATATCCTTAGATCTAAGCATTTCGTACAATGGCGGTACGCCACCGGAAGGGGCTGCGCCGTGGCTCAATGCGACCTTCACTGATTCAGTTGAGGACGAAGTAACCTTGACGCTCAGCGCCACAAACTTGACCGGTTCGGAGAACGTTAAAGAGTGGATGTTCAATCTTGACACCGATCTGGACCCCACCGATCTGAGCATCTCTTTCTCTTTGGTGGACTCGACCGGCAGCTTTAACACCCCCAGCATTAGCACCGGCCTGAATGCCTTTAAGGCTGACGGGGACGGCTACTTCGATATCTTGATCGATTTTAACCCCACAAACGGTCCCAACAAGCGGTTCGGCGCTGGCGAAGCTGCCGTCTTTACCATCAGCTACATTCCTGGTGGTGATCTTCTGACGGCTGACTCCTTCGATTTAATCAGCGAGCCCGACGGAGGCCAGGGCGAGTACAAGACAGCGGCACATGTTCAGAGCATCGGACCGGGTGGCCAGGATAGCGGCTGGGTGGCCACACCGGAGCCGGCGACGATTGTTTTGATGGGTCTTGGTGGTCTTCTGGGCCTGTTGAGGAAGCGCAAAGCGTAAATCAACACGAAGTGTCCCTCGGAAAGTCAAGTTTATATTAAGAATTGCAGAGCCGTGATGAGATTCACGGCTCTGTTTTTGTTTGCTTTGCCGAACAGGCATACACAACTGAAGGTCGAAGTCCTCTGCGGGGTGGGATATCAGGGGTGTTTTAGCTGGGAGCAGGGGCTGGATCAGAGCAGATTGACGGGGTCCATGTCGATGGCCAGGTGGACGGGAAGCTTGAAGAGGTCGCTGCGGGCTCGGGTAAGGACAGCGTGGAGGGCTTTGGCGGTGGGCGAGCGAAGGATGAAGTGGAGGCGGTGATGGCCTGAAATGCGGGCAATGGGTGGTGGCAAAGGGCCGGTGGTCTTGACAGTCTTGGCGGTGTGGGCAACGGCGTGGGCAAGAATGTCGGCGGCGCGGCGGGCCTGACGCTGGAGATTGGTGAGGGAAGGGGCTCGGAGGATTATTCTGGCCATTCTGCCGAAGGGCGGATAGGCGAGCGATTTGCGCAGGGCCAACTCGGCGTCGGCGAAGGCGTCGTAATCGTGAGTGGTGGCGAAATGGATGGCTGGGAAGTGGGGATTGAAGGTCTGGAGGATGACGCGGGCGCCGGGAGTGGCTCGGCCGGCGCGGCCGGCTACCTGGGCGGCTAACTGAAAGGTGCGCTCAGAAGATCGGAAATCAGGGATGCTCAGCGAGGTGTCGGCAGAGAGTATGCCCACCAGGTGGACGTTGGGGAAGTCGAGGCCCTTGGCGATCATCTGCGTGCCTAGAAGGATGTCCAGTTGGCCGGTGCCGAAACGCTGGAGGAGGTCCTGATACTTGTGGCGATTCATGGTATCCGAATCGACGCGGGCGAATCGGGCCTGGGGGAATTTGCGGGCTAACTCCTGCTCGGCTCGCTGAGTGCCGATGCCGAGGAAGAGCAGTCGCTGGCCACAAGTGGGGCAAGCGGAGGGGATTCTGGATTCGCTGAGGCAATAGTGGCAAAGGGCTCGGCCGGTGGCGACGGGGCCGCTGGTGCGGCGATGATAGGTAAGAGCAACGTCGCAGTGCTCGCAGGTGAGGACATAATTGCAAGATGGACAGGAGACAAAGCCGGCGTAGCCGCGGCGATTGAGGAGCAAGATGGCCTGTTGGCCACGATCGAGGGTTTGGCGGAGTTGTGCTTCGAGGCTGCGGCTGAAGATGTGCAGTCCCTTGCGGGCGCGGTACTCCTGGCGAAGGTCGACGAGCTGGACGGGGGGCAGGGGCAAATCGTGGACGCGGCGGGAAAGTCGGATGCGGGAGAAATGGCCCAAGGTGCGGGAATTGTAGAGGGATTCGAGGCTGGGCGTGGCTGAGCCGAGAATGATGGGGATGTTTAGCAGCTGGGCGCGTTTGATGGCGACATCGCGGCCATGGTAGCGAGGTTGGGTGTCCTGCTTGTATGAGGGTTCGTGCTCCTCGTCGACGACGATAAGGCCAAGCTTAGCAGTGGGGGCGAAAATCGCGGAGCGAGGTCCGATAACCACGCGGCCTTGGCCGGAGGCAATGCGGAGCCATTGGTGGCGGCGCTGACTCGAAGTGAGGCCCGAATGCAAGACACAAACTCCCGGCAGGCGAGCGGTGAAACGCTGGACGGTCTGGGTGGTCAGGGCGATCTCAGGAACGAGGACGATGGCCTGGCGGTCGCGGGTGATGAGCTGCTCGACGCAACGGATGTAGATTTCAGTCTTGCCGGAGCTGGTGACGCCGTGGAGGAGGTGAACGGAAAAGATGGGGTTGGCTAATGCGCTGTCCAAACGGCGCAGGGCCTGCTGCTGCTGGGAGTTTGGCAGCCAATCGGGTCTGGATAGGTTTTCGCTAGGGGCCGCAGGAGCGTTGGCGAGATAATCCTGGGCCTGGGCTGGGGAGAGTTGGCGGATGAGGCCCTTCCGGATGAGGCTGCGGAGGGTTTGAGCGGAACACTCGGCGCGTTGGCGAAGGACTGCGGCAGACAGAGGGGCTGCTTTAGAATCGGCGGGGCCGAGCAGGGTTTGGAGGACGGCGCGTTGGCGAGGGCCGAGCCTGACAGACGATTGGGCCTCCTCGTGCTTCGTCCCGGCGCGCCGAGACTTCGCAGAGTAGCAAAGGGCAGCGCGGCCGAGGTCGGTGAGGCAGAATAGGCGGGGGGTTCTGATGGTGGGCTGTTGCTTGACGGGGCCTGGCAACATGGCGGCGAGCACTGTGCCGAGCGGGCAGCAGTAATAAGAACTGATCCATCGGGCCAGGTCCAGCAGCTCGCTGGCAATGAGCGGCTTAGGGTCGATGATCTTGCGGATGGTCTTTAGGGGACGGCGGGGAGTACGCTTGGCAATCGCGACACAGAAGCCGATTTGTGGACGATTGGCGCGTCCGAAAGGGGCCTGGACACGCTGGCCGACTTGGAGAGAGTCGGAAAGCTCAGGCGGGACATGGTAATCAAAGAGCTGATCCAAAGGAGAATCGAAGGCAATAGACGCCACTGAGAGATTTTGGTCGTTTTGGTTAAATAGTCCCTGCATAATATTTGGATTGTCCGTCCGCCGGCAATAGTTGTCAATGATCGGAATTCACTGGAGATGCTGGCAGGGAAGGATTTTCTTTTCATTTTCAAAGAGATACTATATAAAATCAACGGAAGGCCAAGCAAGATGGAAAAATACGGACCACTGCTATCGATAACAGATGCCACGAAAATAGCCAAGGTGCCCGTTGCATTAATCAAAAGGGCTATTAAGAACAAAATCGTCATCCCGATTAAAAAAAACCAGTCTTATTACTTTTCATCGGAGGAAGTACAGAAGTGGTCCCATTTCGACCAGATCGGATCACTCATACAAAACCGCTTGTACCGGGACACACAAAACGAATACCGAGGTTGTTACATCGAAGCCGGCAACTATAGTCCTCGCAATGACCCGTCCCGATATCTTTTCAACAGAGCAGCAGTTAATGCTCAACTAACTTACTAACCGAGCCTGAAAATTTTCTTCTTGCTTCGGTTGGTGACATATTCACCCACCGTTGTAGGACATTGTCCTACTACTTCTCAACCGGCACGACGATGCCTCTGATGATGATTCCCTGGCAGAACAGAAATACCAGGAAGGTCGGTACGGCGGCGATGACCAGTGAGGCGAACACGACCGCCTGGTGGGAGATATGCTGCAATTGAAACAACCAGATCATGATTGTCCACATCTTCTCGTCAGGGATGATGACAAGGGCCATCATGAAGGCGCTGTAGGCGCCAGTGAATGCTGCCAGTGCCAGGACGGCCAAGATGGGTTTGGACAAACCCATGGTCAAAGACCAGAACTTCGTCCATTCGCTTGCGCCGTCAATGTCCGCAGCCTCGTACAGTTCGCGCGGTAGACTGTCGAAGAAGCCCTTAAGCAGGAAAATCATAAATCCGTTGGCTATGCCCGGCAGGACCAGGGCCGCGAACGTGTTCAGCAGACTTATGTGGGGCTTGTCTATAATTGCCGGTACCGCCCACACTCCGACCACCACGCCGACGGCCAATGCCAGTGCCATGCGCACCAACTCAGGTACTGCCTTCAACGCCTTGCTGAGTAACCACAGGGATACGCCAAAGGCAGCGCCGCCGCCGAGGAGCGACCATAATGGGAACCGCTTCAGCAGCATGAATCCGGAGATCATGGTCACTTCTCCCGGAAAGGCCATGGTCGCCATGCAGAAAAGCAGGACCACGTAGGTGCTGGGTGGCTTGTATCGGCTCAGGGCGTAAGCGGCCAGTGGGTTGACCAGTAGGGCTAGACCTACCGCCAGGGCGCAATAGATAACGGTGTTGAGAATGCCCCTGCCGTGGAGGAGGATATAATCCAGCACGTATTTGTAGTTGCGGGTCGTGAAAATCCACCTGAGATCACTGGTGTTGGCCATGCAGTCGTGCCAATCGGCCTCGGCAATCGGCAGACGAATCGGAGTGATTTCTTCGAGCGTTACTCCCCGGCGTTCGGCGACAAACTCCTCGAAGGCCTGGCGCGTCCCATACACTTCTATGCCCTCTGCTGGACAAGCCTGGCGGTCTGCGACGAACTCCAGGTAATCAACCTGGTCAATTCTCTTTTCAGGTGTTTCCAACGGTTGAGGGATCTCGTGGAAGGAGGTATAGGTCTTTCCTCCAGGGTGCATGTGATTGTATTCGTCAATGCTGCGGCTGTATTTCTCGGCCAGGAAACCCCGGTATCGATCGGCCAGGTCGCCCGACAGGCGGATAAACTGGACAGGCAGGACATCACGGACAAACTCTTCCCAGTCCTTCCGCTGGCGTGGATTATCCGGCACGCGCCGCGTGAGAAGAACCTCATAATAGCTCGAGTAGCTGGTTCCGTGGGCTTCGTTGTATTTCTCGATGTGGTCGCCGTATTCCGGGGTCAGGTGTTTGTACCAGAACTGAGCGTCGAGATTCTCGATCATCCGGTCGCGGACCGGCCGGGTTTCGGCGAATTCAATGACAGCCCGGATAAAGGGTCTGTCCCCCGGGGGGTAGCGGTGGCCCGGTTTGTCCGAAAGGTTCAGCCAGCTCCAAGACCTTGCCACCGTTGCCAGCTCTGTATGGAAAGCGTCGATGTCACCGTCGAATCGCTTGTACATTTGCCGGCGGAACTCTAGGCCGTTGTGGAGCATCAACTGCTTTCCTGACCCTGCTGTGGAATGTCCCAACCACCACCATTTGCACTTGTCTCGCCAGGCAAGAAAATCTTCCAGGTATTCAGATCTCGCCGGCGTGGGAGGACGAATGGTCTGCCAGTTGTCGATCCTCCGCCACCATGCCTGTTCGACATTTTGGGGAAGCATGTTGTATTTGGACTCGACGTACTTCTGAAAGAGCACCAGATCGTCGAACCAGAACCGCGGGTAAGGCCTCATGTAGCTTATGTCCGTATCGCTCTTGACCGAGCCGGCCAGCATCAGGAGCAGCGGATAAACCATGGTTATCGCGCCAACTACGAGAACAAGGAACATGAGCCCGTATATCAGGCGTACCTTCCGGCTCTTTGCTCCTATTTTGCTGATAACAGGCATTTATTTGATCCCTGCTGACGTTTTGAATTCCATTCTGCTGAGGCGCTGCATTTGAAGTACAGTAAAGCCAACCAACATCGAGCCGAGCACCCAGGCCATGGCAGCGGCTGTCCCGAATTTCAGAAACCCGAAAGCCTGCCAGTAGATGTACAGGCCCACGACTTCCGTTTGGCCGTACGGCGTATGTGGCCCGCCCTGTGTCATCGCCAAGACGAACTCGCTTCCACCTTTCATCTGGGCGACCATCACGCCGATGAAGTTGATTATTATCAGGCCCTTGATGCCCGGTATGGACACGTGGAAGGCCTTCTGGAGTATCCCCGCACCGTCTATGTCGGCCGCCTCGTAAAGCTCCTCTGGGATTGTTTTTAGCGCCGCCAGGTAGATCAGACAACCCGGTCCGGCACCGATCCAGATCACCGGCAGCAACACGAAAAACAACGCAAAGTTTGGATCCTGCAACCAGGCCTTGTGAAGCTCTTCGATGGCAACGCCGGGAATCATGTTCAGCAGGGCGATGAATGAGTTAAGGACCTGATTGATCATGCCGTACTGGCCGTAAAAGCCCTTCCAGAGAAACATAACGACTATGCCCGAGAGGACCGCCGGCAAATAATAAAGCGTTCTGAAAAGAACCTTTCCTTTGGGGATCTCTGTCAGCAGGAAGGCGAGAATTATCGGCGCGGTGAATCCGAACAGAGCGTACATTAGTATGTACTTGAACGAGACCCAGACCGCATACCAGAACCCCTCGTCAAAAAGGACGGTGGTGAAGTTCTCCAGGCCTACCCATGAGCTGACCCCTCGGATTCTGTAGTCCTGGAACGCCATGACAGTGCCCCGGGCCAGTGGATAGTAGGCCCATAACGCAATCGAACCTACCGCCGGAATCAAAAGTATGTACGCCCATTTGTAGCGGCTGAACTGCCACATCCCCCTCGGACGATTTGCCTCCACTACCTGGGAGGCTATGAAAGTTTTGAAAACTCTTCTAAATACCAAGACGAAGATAACGAAGATCGCGACGGCCGTGGCCACCGAAACACGCCAGCGGAACTTCTCCTGCTCGGGCGTCAGCATCTTCAATATCTGCTCGTTCGTCAGACGAACACGCTGCTTGAGAATCTCCCTTATGAGCTGTTTGGCCAGATCTTCATTCCGCCCCGCTATCGCTCTCTGAACGTCGCTGCTGGTCCATATCTGGTCCATTGCATCGCGGAAGCTCTTCAAGATCATCTGGGTGTTCTCGCCGATCATGGGCACGGAGTTGGTCCTGAAGGATTGGTCATTTGCTTCGACCCACTGCTTGGGAACCTGTCGCACGTACGATGCGAAACCTGCCTCTTTGAGTAATCTGGGCTGGACGTACTGGGCCTTGCCGTGTTCGACAAATACGCGGGCGAACATCCGGCGGGATTCGAGACCGTCATAGAACCAAATCCATTCCCACGCGGCATCGATCTTGTCCTGATCGTCCTCGAGCCCCGCGAAGATGCCAAGCAGTCTGGCTCCCATGGTGCCGCCTTCGCCTCTCTTTCCGCCCGGGCCCTTCGGTGTCGCCCCCAGACCGAATTGAGACGGCGAACGCCAGTACCAGAAGAACTTCTGATCGAATGGTTCCAGAAACATCCCGATCTGCGCTATTCCCCCACGCCACGGCGGACGCTCTTTTGCGATGGGGGATTCTCCCGGAAAGACGACACTGGTAAGTTCCATGCCCTTGCGGTTGGTGTAAGGTTCGTAGAACAGGCGCGAAACGAAATAACACGCCTCCACTGCTTTCTGGCTGTCGTACGCGCAGCCCCAGTTGCCCTCTTCGTCCTGTTCGGCTATGCGTCCGCCCAGGCATTGCATGACGAAGCGCGCGGTGGCGCCGATATCCTGAAGATCGATACGTAGGCCGAACTCTCTCTCATCGGGATCGGTCAACCTGCGGGCGAAATCGATAAACTCATCGAGGGTCTCAGGCGCCCGATCTGGAAGGCCTGCCTCGCGGAACAAATCCCTGCGGTAGACCACGGCCCGAACGTAGACGTTCACCGGAATGGCCCAGATGTGGTAGTGCTTTTCGGCGGCTTTCAGACCATGCCTCCGACAGTAGCTGCACTGCTGCCCATAGGGGCATTGGCGCCGCATTGCTGTCCAGAGCTGCCGGGGCGCCCGCAGCGCCATATGGCTTTCGTACAAGGCGGATTCTTTGAGGCGTTGAAAGTACTCGTCCCGGCCGAGCAGATGCCCGTCCTCTATGGCCACCCCCAGGGCCTTCTCAAGGTGCTTGTCGAGGGGATAGAGAAGTCTCTGGCGCACGTACGAATGGCAATTCCAAGGCCGTAGGTGCATAGCATCCGGCTGAACGCCTCCAGCGATCTGCATTAGAGGCAGCACTTCCATCATTATGTTGTACTCGTTGCCGCCAAAAAACAGCCCGCCAGCAGGCACCGGGTTGATGCGCGGGAACTTCTTGCGGAACATCGCCATTTTCTCGGATCGGTAGATGCCATAGGCACCTGCCGCCTCGTCTTGAGGCTCCGCCCAAACGCGCAGAACAAGCGCCTGCTTCGGAGCCTTTTCAGGTTCAACGGCACCCGCAAGCGTCCCCGCAGATGCAAACACCCCCGCGAAAATCCAAGAAATTCCCAATCTCATGAATAACTGACTTGCCTGTGCCTTTCGACGCAGCTCAAAAAACCCAGTTCTGATCTGCGGACTCCAGCTCAAAATTGCTCCCTTGAAAACCTTTAAGCACACAATCTAAGGATCACCAGATGCTGAGTCAAAACTACCAGACGACCTTCACCATATTGTGACCGAGCTTCGCTCGCTTGATCGTTTGCGTCCGAATGGAGACGCTGGTCTTTGATATATTGTCGTATCATTTCGTCCGTGGTGCCTGTCCCGGAACTCATAACGAAATAGCCTCGCTCCCAGAGGGCCGCCGTCCTTTTGCCCGCCGCCGGCGTCGCTCGTCGTCAATGATGCTCCCTGCATCGTATCCTCCTCGCTTCTAGGCGGCAACCAAAATTCCAGGCGTCGCGACCGCGTCAGGTTTTGTTAGAGTGCCTAATTACTTCAGATGGAGTCTCTTGCTAACGAGCCTCTGTGTCTTCCAGTTTCAGCTTGATTCGTGATATAGACTCTCTAATCGGCTCCAGATTAGGTGTAAAAATCGAGGCAGCTAAGTCAGCAGCCAAAATACCCGCAAGGACGGCGGGTAGCATCATCAGGCAATAAGTTCCACTGCTAATCTGATTCTTATCCATTTCACGCCCCTTTCTAAAGTAACCCACGACACAGATTATTATTACAAAAACTCAGCCTATTTTCTGGTTTTTTTCTTGACTTCGCCAGTGAAAATAACGAACTCCAATTACCGGGGGTGCATGTCATGTTTGTAGGTAGATTATTCCTTGGGTGATGGCATATTGTCATCCCCGCGCAGGCGGGGATCCATCTTTTCCTGGCCGTTTACAGCATTATTGGCCTGGATTCCCGCTTTCGCGGGAATGACAGTTAGTAGGCCAATTTACCGCTCTTTTGCCCGTCCAGTACCCTTTACCTACAAACATGACATGCACCCAATTACCGGCGTATCCGGCTCTATATCGGGCACGGCTGGCCGCCCAACTCTAAGAGATATCACCGTGGCATTGCCGTTTAGAGTTCGGAGCCATGATGAATCTATTTGCGCCTCTTAGGGCAAGTAATTTTCCCCTCGCCTATTTCTTGCTCGGTCGTTGGAGCTTCTTGCCCGGCTCGGATTTCAGAGCCAGCCGCAATCCCTCGCTCACCCGGGAGACAAAACGGAAGCTCATCTCCGACTTGACTTCCTTCGGCACATCCGTCATGTGTTTGCGATTTCTGGCTGGAAGAATCACGCATTTTATCCCTGCCCGATGCGCCGCCAGCACCTTTTCCTTGACCCCCCCGACTGGAAGCACCAGCCCTCGCAGCGTAATCTCCCCCGTCATGGCTACATCAGCATTAATCGCTTTACCGCTAACCAGTGATACCAGAGCCACGTATATCGCCAGCCCCGCCGAAGGCCCATCCTTGGGAATAGCCCCAGCCGGAACGTGCACGTGGATATCGCTCTTGACCAGTACATCGTCACTGATCTTCAGTTCCTTCGTATGTGAGCGCACCAGTGAGTGGGCCGCCTTTATCGACTCTTCCATCACTCGGCCCACTTGACCGGTGATGATTATCTGACCCCTCCCCGGCATCGCCGTGGCCTCCACGAACATGATCTCCCCCCCCGTCGGCGTGTAGGCCAGAGCCGTTGCCACTCCCGGCACGCTCGTTCGCTGAGCCAATTCTCGCTCGTACTTCACCGGTCCGAGATAATTCCCCAGCGACTTTTCCGTAATCGCTTGGACTTTTTTCCGACCTTTGGCAATTTGCGCCGCTACTGCCCGGCAAATGCTCCCCAGCTCCCGTTCGAGGTTCCGCACCCCCGCTTCCCGAGTGTAAGACTGAATAACCCCCTTCAGTGCCTTTTCCGACATCTTCAGTTTTCCGTCGCTCAGCCCGTTTTCATCCAGTTGCCTCGGCAGCAGAAAACGCTCGGCAATATGCAGCTTTTCCATCGCCGTATAACCCGGCAATTCTATCACTTCCATCCGGTCTCGCAGGGCCGGGGGCACCGGTTCCATGTAATTGGCCGTAGCGATGAACATCACCTTTGACAGATCGAAAGGGACATCCAGGTAATGATCCGTGAAGCTGAAGTTCTGCTCCGGGTCCAGCACTTCCAGCAGGGCCGCCGCCGGATCCCCCCGAAAGTCCTGCCCGATTTTGTCCACCTCGTCCAGCATGAACACCGGGTTGTGCGAGCGGGCCTTGCGAATCTCCTGGATGATACGTCCCGGCAGGGCCCCGATGTACGTCCGACGGTGCCCTCTGATGTCCGCCTCGTCTCGCACCCCGCCCAGCGATATCCGGATGAACTTTCGTCCCAGCGCCGCCGCGATGCTCTTTCCCAGCGACGTCTTGCCCACTCCCGGCGGACCCACGAAGCAGAGGATCGGGCTGCGACCGGTGGGCTTGAGTTTGCGCACCGCCAGAAATTCCAGAACGCGCTTTTTCACTTTCTGCAAATCGTAATGATCGTCGTCCAGTTGCTTGGCTGCTCGCCGGATATCCAGATTATCCTCCGTACTAACCGACCAGGGCACCTCGCAGAGCCAATCCACGTACGTCCGGGACACCGAGTACTCCGGAGACTGCAGCGGAATCTTGCTCATCCGATTCAGTTCTCTCTGGGCTTCTTTTTCCACCGCTTCGGGCATCTTGGCCTGGGCGATCTTTTCTTCCAGCTCCGCAACTTCCGTCGTTCGCTGGTCCGCTTGTCCCAGTTCCTTCTGGATGGCCTTGAGCTGTTCCTGCAGAAAGTATTCCCGCTGATTTTTATCGATGGATTCTCTGACTTTGGTTTGAATCTGGTTGCTCAGCTCCAGCACTTCCACCTGTCGGCCCATCAGCTCAGCCAGCTTGCTGAACTGTCTTTTTACGTCCGTCATTTCCAGCAGTTCTTGCTTGTCAGCCAGTTTGGCCGTTACGTTCGCCGCCAAAAAGTCCGCCAGCGCTCCCGGATCCGTAATGTTATCCAGAACCAGCCCCGCCTCGTTGGGCACATGGGGGCTCAGATTGATTATCTTGCTCGCCGTCTCCCGCACTGACAGGATCAGGGCATCCAGCTCTTTAGACGGTTCCACTTGGTTTTCCACGACCCGCACCACTGCCCGGTGATACGGTTCAGTTCCCAGCCCTTCCTCGATAGCCACCCGCGTCAGCCCGTGCACCACGATAGACAAATTCCCTTCGGGCAGCTTCAGCAGTTTGAGGACCATGCACGCGCAGCCAACCCCGTGCAGGTCCCCAAAACCCGGATCTTCCGTCTGCGGGTCTGTCTGCGTGAAGATTCCAACCACCTTCGTCTCCGGCAGGATATCGTCCAGCAGACGTTTGGAGCGTTCGCGGCCGATGGTCAGCGGCATCACCGTCCCCGGAAACGCCACCCCATTGCGGATGGGCAGAATGGCCAATTCCTTGGGAACTTCCAACTGATCCGGACCGGATTCGCCGGCCTGGCCCGACTTGATTATCCCTGTATCTTGATCTGGGTTTTCTTCTGCTCTTACCCAGAACTCTTGCATTGGCCTGTCTGTTTCTGAATCCATGAGTTGCCTTTATTGTATCGCGATTACTCTGTCCCGCCCGCCCCAGCTCTGCTCCTACTCACTGCTTTTCGGCAGCTCCACCCACAGATAGCCATCCACGTAGCGGGCTCTGATGTTGTCCACCTCCACGCTCGATGGAATCGTTATCGTCCGACGGAACTTCCCGTGATCGATCTCCATCAGATGCACCTTCGAGCTGCTCTGCGGACGCGGGCTTTCACGTCGGCCCCGGATTACCAGCACCTCCTGCCGAACCTCCACGTCTATTTCTTCTCGGCTCACCCCCGCCAGGTCCATACACACCACGTAGCGGTCCGCCGTTTCGTACAGGTTCGTCGCCGGCTGCCACGCATCTGGCGGAGAAAACCGGAAGAACCGCCCATGTGTCGCTCGTTGCATAGCTTCGCCCAGGTGTTTGATGTGGTCCGTAAGATTATCATCGTGTGATTGAACTGCTATAGCCATTTTGCTCACTCCCTGCTTTCCCCCCTCAAAGAACCCCACCCGAGACCTCAGATATGATACCCCGCCACTTTACGCGTTTTTGCCCATACTGTCAAGGCTTTTTGCTTTTGCATCTGTCCAAATTCCAACGCCCCCAGGCTGCGTCCCTTTCTGTCATTCCTGCGACGGTAAGATCAGGCAGCATTTAAGGTAAAAAAAGAAAGGAGTAGCCAAATGCAAAAGCAAGACTATCAAGTTCTCGACCGGAAGGACAGCCGAAAATTGGCG
>DAOVKO010000117.1 GCA_030631725.1 Actinomycetes bacterium
AGGCCCGGCGTCGTTATCGGGGCCCGCGGGGCCGAGATCGACAGGGTCAAAGACGAACTGGAGGATCTAACCCACCGAGTGGTCAGCGTAAACGTCATCGAGGTCAAAAAGCCCGATATCGATGCACAGCTCGTCGCCGATGGTATTGCCGAGCAACTCAAACGCAGGTACTCCTTCCGTAGAACCATGAGACAACGCTGCGAGGGAGCCATGTCTGCCGGTGCCTTGGGCGTTAAGATAATTTGTTCCGGTCGATTGGGCGGGGCTGAAATCGCTCGCTCCGAAAAGCTGATCTTCGGCAGTATTCCTTTGCACACCTTACGCGCCGACGTGGATTATGGCGTGGCCACCTCGCACACCACTTACGGTGCTATTGGTATCAAAGTTTGGATATACAAGGGGTTTCTTGGCCAAGCTGAACAGGAGAAAGCATAATGGCCCTGATGCCCAAAAGAGTTAAGTTCCGAAAGTCCCAGCGCGGCAAGATCAAAGGCAACGCTACCAAAGGAAACACCGTAGCTTTTGGCGAGTACGGCCTGCAGTCCTTGGGCACCGGCTGGATTACTACCCAGCAGATCGAAGCCGGACGCGTCGCCGCTACCCATTTTCTGCATCGCGAGGGACGTGTTTATACGCGGATTTTCCCGCACAAGTCGATCTCCTCCAAGCCCTTGGAAACCCGGATGGGCAAGGGCAAGGGTGAGCCCGACACCTGGGTCGCTTGTGTAAAGCCAGGCACGGTGCTGTTCGAAATTGCCGGCGTCCCCGAGGACTTGGCCAAGCGAGCTCTAAGACGAGTCGCCCACAAAATGCCCCTACGCTGTCGTTTCCTTTATCGGCGGCGCACACTGTAGTTTTAGGTCCGGAGCAGCGAATGAAAATTGCCGAGGTCAGAGCCCTATCCGACGAGGAATTGGCCGCCGAGTTGGAACGCCTCGAACGCCACTCCTTTGATATTCGCGCCCAGGCGGTTACCGAAAAGCTCGAGGACCCCAGTTTGTTGGGAAAAGCCAAGCGGGACATCGCTCGCATAAAAACCGTCATAGCCCAGCGGGCTCGTCAGAGTTCGTCGCTCGCTGAATAAGAAATCTTGATTTGTACCTTGGAGTTGCAACCGTTATGACTGATACCGCCCAGCAAAGACGAGGCAGGGTTCGCACCCTGGTTGGCACGGTAGTCTCTGCCAAGGCTGACAAAACCGTTACCGTCGCCGTCACTCGACTGGTCAAGCACCCCCGCTACGGTAAGTACATACGCCGCACTACCCGCCTTCACGTGCACGATCCAAAGGGATCGGTTCAACTCGGAGACACCGTCCAGATCGCTCAGTGTCGGCCGGTCAGTAAGACCAAAAGTTGGCGAGTCTTCAAGTTGATCAATCGACCCGAGGCTGTGGAGTAGCCGGGCCCGAATTGCCTTGTTCCTGAGGTTCTACTGTGATTCAGATGCAGACCAGAATAACGATTGCCGACAACTCCGGGGCCAAAATCGCCGAGTGTATTAAGGTTCTCCGCGGCTCCACTGCTCGCGGAAAGTACACCCGACGCACCGCCGGACTCGGTGATGTCATAGTCTGTGCCGTAAAGAAGGCCATTGCCGGTGGAGAGGTAAAGTCCGGAGACAAGGTCCGTTGTGTTATCGTCCGCACCAAGCACCGCACCCGCAGGATCGACGGCAGTTATGTTCGCTTTGACCATAACGCCGGGGTGATCATCGACCAGGACGGTAATCCCCGCGGCACCCGTATCTTCGGGGCCGTCGGACGTGAGTTAAGGGAAAAGAAATTCATGAAGATTATTTCTCTAGCTTCTGAGGTTGTTTGAGATTATGCCCGCCCATGTAAAAAAAGGCGATATCGTCATGGTTATCTGTGGCGACGACAAAGGTAAGCAGGGCCGAGTCCTGCGCGTTCTGCCCAAGACCGATCGTGTCCTGGTTGAAGGTGTAAACCGCGTCTACCGACATGTAAAACGCAGCCGCAAGAATCCTCAGGGCGGTCGTTTGGAAAAGGAAGCTGCTATTCATGTTTCCAACGTTCAACCCATTGTCTCCGGTCGAGCTACCCGCGTCGGATTCCAAAAACAATCCGACGGCCTCAAGCATCGCGTCGCTCGTGGAAATCATCCCCGGGCCGGCACTTCCTTAGGCGTAGTCTCCGGCAAAGCAAAGCAGTAGCTGGTGGATCGTTATGGCTAGACTTCTGGAAAGATACAAAACACAAATATCACCCACTCTGCGGGAGGAGTTCAGCTGTTCTACGCTCATGGCCGTTCCCGCTTTGAAAAAGGTGGTTGTTTCCATGGGCGTCGGCAGAGCTCTGGCCGAAAAAAAGAGACTCGAAATTGCCGCTGCCGAGTTGGCTTTGATTACTGGCCAAAAACCTTTGGTCTGCAAGGCCACCAAGTCCGTCGCCAGCTTCAAGCTTCGCGAGGGCAACGAGATTGGTCTGAAGGTTACTCTCCGGGGACGCAGAATGTTTGAGTTCGTCGATCGCCTCATAAACGCCGCTATCCCCCGTATGCGGGACTTTCGCGGCCTCAATCCCAAAAGCTTTGACGGACGGGGCAATTACAATATGGGGCTCACCGAGCAGACCGTCTTTCCCGAGATTGACGCCGCCAAAACCGAATTCCAGCAGGGCATGAACATCACCTTTGTTACCACTACTGAATCTGACGAACAGGCCCGGCGGCTTTTGAGACTCTTGGGTATGCCTTTTCGCACGGAGTAATTAATCTATGGCCACTAAGGGACAGATTGCCAAGTGTGCTCGAAAACCAAAGTTCTCTACTCGGGCCTACACCCGCTGTGCCCTCTGTGGTCGTCCTAGAGCTGTTTACCGAAAGTTCAAGATTTGTCGTATTTGTTTCCGCAATCTGGCTGCCGAGGGCAAGATTCCCGGAGTGAAAAAGGCTAGTTGGTAGGTTTCTATTAGGAATCTGTGTAACCCGTGGCGAATTCTTTTGTTTTCGCTTGATTTTGGAGCTTGTTGATGAGCCTCACAGACCCCATTGCTGATATGCTCACCAGGATCAGAAATGCCACCCGTGTTTCCAAACCCCGGGTAGATATCTGCGGTTCCAAAACCTGCGCCGGCATCGCTCGGGTCCTCAAGGAAGAAGGATTCGTCGAGGACTTCAAATTCATCGAGGACAACAAGCAGGGAATCGTAAGGGTCTATCTAAAATACGGCCCCGAAGGTCAGCCGGTCATTAACACCATCAAACGCGAGTCTCGTCCTGGCCTGAGAGTCTATAAGCCCGTTAGCGAGTTGCCCAAGGTGCTCAACGGCTTGGGTATCGCCGTGGTTTCTACCAGCCAAGGTATTATGTCGGACCGCCAGTGTCGAAAGGCCAATGTTGGCGGCGAGCTATTGGCCACCGTCCACTAGCTTAGCCTCCTCGGGAGTTTTGTATGAGTCGTATCGGAAAACAACCTGTACCCCTGCCTGATAATGTTCAGGCAAAAATCGCCAAGCGACAAATCACCGTTTCCGGCCCCAAGGGTACTTTGAATTTCGAGCATCATCCGCAGGTAACTGTCAAGCTCGACCAGGATACCAAAGCTCTTCTCGTTACCCGCCGCAGTGACTCCAAGTTCAGCCGGTCCCTCCACGGCCTTACCCGGGCCCTGTTGGCCAACATGGTTGCCGGAGTTACCAAGGGCTTTGAAAGGGTCGTCCTTATTGAAGGTATTGGTTACGGAGCCGTCCTCCAGGGACGCAATCTCGTCCTCAACGTAGGCTTCGCTCGTCCGGCCACTTTGCAAATCCCCGACGGTGTGCAGGTGGAATTGCCCTCGCCTCAACGGGTAATCTTTTCCGGTGTCGACAAGCAGATCGTCAATGATTTCGCCGCCCAGGTTCGTTTGGTACGACGGGCTGACCCTTACCATCAGAAGGGAATGCGCTATGAGGGCGAGGTCGTCCGCCGCAAGGTCGGCAAGGCCTTTGCTTCCGGCCCCGTTTAGTAATGTTTTGCTGGAGTTTGTTTCTCGGATAGGTTTGACTGTTATGCGGCTTGCAAAGGTGATAACTATACGTCGGCGAAAGTGTAAACGGCGGGTTCGTGCCAAGGTTCAGGGTACTGCCCAGCGGCCCCGCTTATCGGTATTCCGTTCCAACCGGCACATTTACGCCCAGCTCATCGACGATACCGCTGGCTGTACGCTCGCCGCCGCTGGTACCAGACAGTCAGCCCTGGCCAAAGCCTTGCACGATGGCTGTGCTTCGAATAAGGATGCCGCCCAACTCGTCGGCAAAGCCATCGCTGCCCAGGCCTTGGCCAAAGGTGTAAGCCAGGTCTGTTTTGACCGCGGCGGTTACCGCTACCATGGTCGAGTCAAGGCCTTGGCCGACGCCGCCAGAGATGCCGGTTTGAAATTCTAGATTAGCCCCGGAGGAACTTTCGTGGCCAGAGCCAGAGCCAGAAGCAGAACCAGAACTACTGATCGTGAGCCTAGCCCCTATGACGAGGCAGTGGTAAAGATCTACCGCTGTGCCACCGTGGTCAAGGGTGGCAGGCGTTTTTCTTTTGCCGCCCTGGTCGTCGTCGGCGACCGCGCCGGCCACGTTGGTTGGGGATATGGAAAAGCCAATGAAGTACCCTTGGCTGTGGAAAAGGCCATGAAGGAAGCCCGCAAGAGCTTAAAGACCGTTACTCTCTCCGGCAATACCATACCCCACAAGATCGTCGGCCGTTTTGGAGCCTCATCTATAGTCCTCCTGCCCGCCCGCGAAGGTACCGGCGTTATCGCCGGGGCCAGCGCCCGGGCCGTTCTAGAGTTGGCTGGCGTTCAGGATGTCCTCACCAAGGTCCAGGGCTCGACTTCCCCCAAAAACGTCGTCAAGGCCACTTTTGATGGCTTGTTGAAATTGCGATCCCCCCAGCAGGTACAAGAGCTTCGAGGAGTTGTCTTAGACTCATGATGATACACGAGGTTACTGAAGCAGTAGGTAAGCACCGCTTGCGCACCCGACGCGGACGCGGTAGCGGTTCAGGACGCGGCAAGACTTGCGGCCGGGGACACAAAGGCGCCGGTGCCCGCTCTGGAAGCGGCGGCAGACTCCTGGCCGAAGGCGGCGCCAAGCCTTTTTATCGCCGACTCCCCAAGCGAGGTTTCAACAATGCACGTTATGCCCTCCGCTACGACCTCGTGCACCTTGAACAACTCAATGTTTTCGATGACGGGGCTACCGTTGATCCTCAGGCCTTTCACCAGGCCGGTTTGACCAGAAGGCCCTCGGCACTGGTCAAGATTCTTGGCGACGGGCAGTTGAGAAAGAAACTGACCGTTCTGGCCAATAAGTTTTCTGCCTCGGCCGCAAAAAAAATTACCGAAGCCGGCGGACAGGTACAGATTATCTCGTAGTTTTTGGGTGAATTGGAAAAATGCCTTTTTTCTCAACCTTTGTCAACATCTTTCGCATCCCTGAGTTGCGCCGGAAGATTCTCTTTACTTTCGGCTTGCTCTGCATTTATCGCATCGGTTTCGCCGTCCCTCTGCCCGGCGTCAACCAGGAAATTTTTGCCCAGACCATGAAGGCAACAGCCGAAGGTGGCGGCGCTTTCGGGCAGATGCTCGAGTATTTCTCGGTCTTCACCGGAGGCTCTCTCAAGCAGTCCACCCTCTTCGGCTTGGGTATCATGCCTTACATCTCCGCCTCCATTATCCTCCAGTTGCTCGGCTCGGTTATTCCTGCACTCCAAAAGCTCCAGCAGGAAGGTGAGCTGGGACGGCGAAAAATCAACGAGTACACTCGTTATCTCACCGTAGCTATCTGTCTCTTGCAGGCCTTTATGTGGGTCAAGTACCTTGGTGGCCAGGGCCTGCTCGTGCCGGAATTCGCCCTCTTCGACACCTTTGTCGCTGTTGTCGCCATGGTCGGCGGAACCTTGTTCATGATGTGGCTCGGGGAGCAAATTGACGCCTACGGCATCGGCAACGGCATCAGCCTGATTATCATGGCCGGCATCGTCACCAGATTACCCGCTGCTGTCGGCGAAATATTCAGAAACTGGGACCCCAGTATGACCGCCGAGCCCGGCAAAATCGGCGTCGCAAAGCTTGTCTTTCTGATCTTGTGTTTTGTATTCGTCGTCGCCGGGGCTATCCTTATTACCCAGGGACAACGGCGAATCCCCATTCAGCAGGCCAAGGTTACTCGCGGACGCAGAATCTATGGAGGCCAAAGGCACTATCTGCCTTTGCGGGTCAATCACGCCGGCGTCATACCCATTATCTTTGCCGTAAGTTTGATGATGTTTCCCGGCATGATCTTTGAGGCCATCGCCGGCAGGTGGAGAAACAGCGTTATCAGTTTCTTGGCCGACGATTTTGCAAAGCATCGTTATCTCTACAATCTCATGTATATCATGTTGATTTATTTCTTTGCCTATTTCTGGACCACGGTCCAGTTTCAGCCCAAGGAGGTGGCCAAAAACCTCCGCGACTACGGCTCTTTCATCCCCGGACTGCGACCCGGACGACGCACCGCCGATTACCTCGAGCAGGTCATGGAGCGGATCACTTACGTCGGGGCCACCTTCTTGTGTGTCATCGCCGTCCTACCCATGGTAATCCATCAGATTCTCGAGATTCCTTTCGTCATCTCTGCATTCCTGGGCGGTACCGGTTTGCTGATCGTTATTTCCGTGGCCCTGGATTTGGTCAATCGCATTGAAGCCAGTCTGATCATGAGAAACTACGAAGGTTTCCTCGGCGACTCCGCCGGAAGAATAAGGGGGGCCTACTGATGA
>DAOVKO010000174.1 GCA_030631725.1 Actinomycetes bacterium
TACTGGAGATATTGACTCCGAGAAATCCAGGAGACTGAAAGGATAGAAGGTTTGGATTACCTGGTTACTCACTCGCCGGCCCTGATTGTGGCCCTGCCGCTGGTGGCGGCCTTCGTCATCCCACTCATCAACCGGGCGGGGCCCAGAGTCAGAGACATTTTTAATCTGGTCATTTTCGGCCTTATTGCTTTCTTTGTAGCCATTCTGGCTGTGGATGTCTATTCAGTTGGCATCCGTGTCTACACCTTTGGCGCCATGGCGGCTGAGCTGGCCCTCCCGGGGGGTTACACAGTGCCGGTGCGGATTATGTTTGAGGTCGATGGCATGTCCATCTTCATGGGCATTGTCATCACCACGGTCACCCTGGCTGCATTGATATATTCGCTGCAATTCCTGAAGGGACGTACAGGACAGGCCCGGTTCTATTCCCTCATGATGCTCCTCTACGCAGGGATGATGGGTCTTGCATTCACTGGTGATATGTTCAACCTGTTCGTGTTCCTGGAGATTGCGGCAATATCGAGCTATGCGTTGGTGGCCTTCGGCTGCGAGAGCGACGAGCTGGAGGCTTCGTTCAAGTACCTGATTCTGGGCTGCGTGGCTTCGAGCTTTATCCTGCTGAGTATTGCCCTGCTGTACGCACAATTCGGGGCGTTAAACATGGCCCAATTGGGCGAGCGGATGGCAGAGCTGGGAATCAACAAGGGGGCGCTGCTGGCCTTGATGATGCTGCTGGCGGGTCTGGGAGTAAAGGCGGCGCTTGTACCCTTTCATGCCTGGCTTCCCGATGCCCACCCGTCGGCGCCGGCGCCGATCTCGGCTATGCTCAGCGGGGTGCTGATCAAGGCTATCGGGGTGTACGCGATTATCAGAGTGGTTTTCAACGTCTATGGTTGGACCCCCGAGCTGGGGATGGCCCTGATGGTCCTGGGCACCTTGTCGATGATCGTCGGCGGAGTGCTGGCCATCAGGCAGGGAGATTTTAAACGGCTGTTGGCATACTCGAGTATCAGCCAGATTGGCTATGTAGTGCTGGCTATCGGGCTGGGGACGCCGCTGGGGATTCTGGCGGGTCTGTTTCACCTGGCCAACCACGCGATCTTCAAATCCCTGCTGTTCTTGACCTCCGGAGCGGTGCAGTACCGCACAGGAACAAGACAGTTGGACGAGATGGGCGGACTGGCTCAGAAAATGCCCACCACCAGCCGGACCTGTCTTGTGGGCTCGATGAGCATTGCCGGAGTCCCGCCGTTCAACGGATTCTTCAGCAAGCTGCTGATTATCATAGCCTGTGTGGCGGCGGGCCGTTGGGGATTTGCCCTCTGTGCGGTGATAATCAGTATCGTAACCTTGGCTTACTTCCTGAAGGTGCAGAAGAGCGCTTTCTACGGCAAGCTCAAGGAAAAGTGGACCCAGGTGCGTGAGGTGCCCCTGACTATGCAGTGCAGCATGGTCCTGCTGGCGGTCCTCTGCCTGGCCATGAGCTTGCTGCTGGTGCCGGGTTTGCGTGAGGCTGTTTTGGAGCCAGCCCGGGATGCTTTGTTTCAGGGAGTCAAAGGTTATCAAGAGGTGGTTTTCGGGTTGCTGGGTTCGGTAGGGGGAGGTTGATCCGATCCGGATAGTGTAAGGTGGAAAAATTATGCGGCGAATAGCAATTTTCATAGTGGCTTATCTATTATGGTGCGGCCTGGCCTGGCCTTACGACCAGAATCATATAGCCGCAGACGGGACGGGGACGGCCTGGGACACGGGGAGTTTGCTGCTGGGTTTGGGGGTGGCCCTGCTGGTGGCGATTCTGTTCGGCGGGGCCTTGACCAACAAGCCGAAGAATCTTTTCAACCCCCTGCACATTTTCTGGGTGATCGTCTATTTGCCGGTCTTCTTCTATTATTGCATCAAGGCCAATCTGCAGGTGGTCTACCTGGTACTGCACCCGGATATGCCCATCAAGCCGGGAATCGTCAAGGTCAAAACCAAGCTGACCAGCGAGAGCGGGGTAACCGCCCTGGCAAACTCCATTACTCTTACGCCGGGAACGCTGACTGTCGACGTGATAAATGACAATGAGCTCTACGTTCACTGGCTGGTGGTCGAAAGCGCCGAAGAGGATAAGGCTACCGAGATTATTGTCAACCGCTTCGAGTATTTCTTGGAAAAAATATTCGACTAATCCGGAGAGGACAGGCCAATGAGCAGCTTTGAAGTGTTTCTGTATGTCGGCATAGTTGTGCTGATGATTTCTATTTACCTGTGCATGTATCGGATCAGCCGAGGACCTACCGCACCGGACAGGACCGTGGCTATCGATATCCTGGGCGTAATCCTGGTGAGCTTCTGTGCGGTCATGGCCATAATTACCAAACGGGATTTTTACATCACCTTGGCTATAGCCTGGGCTTTGCTGGCCTTTATCGGTACGGTGGGCTTGAGTAAGTACCTGGAAGGACGGGGCTTCGATGAGTGAAATTATAGCAGCGATTCTTATTGGCATCGGTGTGCTGTTCAACCTTTTCGGCTGTATAGGTCTGGTGCGCTTCCCGGACGTGTACACGCGTCTGCAAGCAGCCACCAAGTGCGTAACCCTGGGAACCTGCCTGACGCTGGGCGGGGCAGCAGTTTACGGCTTTGCAGGCGGCTTTGGGGCCCTGGGGATGAAATCTCTGTTGTGTATTGGCTTTTTGGTGATTACAGCTCCGACGGCGGCCCACGCTCTGGCCCGCGGAGCATACAAATACGGTGTGAAACTGAAAGAACCTACGGTGGTGGACCTCTACCAGCAGGTCGAGCCGCAACCAACGAGTATCGAAGATGAAGAAACCGAAACTGCGTGAACTAGGCGAAGCGATCAAGGCGGTGATTGTCGGGCCTTATACGAGCAAGTTCCCGGCCGAAATGCCGGAGGTACCGGATCGCTACCGGGGCAAGCCAAACTTCGATGAAAACGAGTGTGTGGGCTGTGGGACCTGTGCGCTGGTGTGTCCGGCCAAGGCCATTACCATGGAAGAATCGGCCCAGACCAAGCTGCGCCGCATGGTTTGCCGCTATGACATGTGCATCTTCTGCGGGACCTGCGAGGTGAACTGCATTACCGAAAAGGGTATTACCCTGAGTCATGAGTTCGAGCTCTCGGCCCTGGACCGGAAGGATATGCAAGAAGAGGTGGAAAAGGAAGTGCTCCTCTGCGAGGCCTGCGACGAGATCATCGGGGCTGTCGATCACATTAAGTGGGTAGCCAGACGGCTGGGTCCGCGAGCCTTCGGGAACCCGCTGCTGATGCTGACGAGCCTACAGTCGTTGGGGGCTGCGGACCAGATGCCGCGGATCGACAAGGAGCAAGTTGCCCTCAAGCGTGGCGACCGTATCCGAATTCTCTGCCCTAAATGTAGACAAGAGACCGCCCTGGTGGTATAAGACGCCGGCGTAGTTCAGAAGCCGCGGCGTTGGGCAAAGGGAGGGGTTGTATCTTTTGTCTGCAGAAGATCTAAAGTCAAAACTGCAAGAGAAACTGACGGGTAAGGTGGTGATTCTGTGCGTGGGCAGCCGGTCGCGGGGAGACGACATGTTCGGGCCCCTGGTGGCCAGACGCATAGCCGGCAAAGTCGCCGCCGAGGTAATCGACGCTGAGAATGTGCCGGAGAATTACCTGGGCAAGATTGCCAAGCTGGCCCCGGACGTGGTGCTGCTGATAGATTCGGCCCACTTCGGGGGCCAGGCCGGTGAGCTCAGATTGCTGGACCCCCAGGAGTTGAACGAGTCAAGCTTCAGTACGCACAGCGCTTCGCTGAAACTCATCGAGGAGTATCTCCAGGCCCAGTGTCAGAGCAAGGTGATACTGCTGGCGGCCCAGCCAAAGCACGTCCGCTTTGGGGAGCCTCCATCGCAAGAGATGATTGGGGCGGTTGATCAGGTTTGCCGATTGCTGACGGACATCCTTGGGGGCTAGTCCTCGGAATCCTCGAGCATACTAGCCAGGACGGCCAAACGGACGGCTTTAACCTTACGATAGACCTGCTCGAAGGGCCGTCGGACGCCGTAAACGGTGAGCAAATCTTCTATGTGAATGCCGAAAAGGCGTTCGTTTTCCTGTAAATAAGGCAGGATGAGATTCCAATCCTCCTCGGTGACGTTGGCGAACTCTCCGCCGTTGAGCTGCTCGTTGACGAGGCGGGCATGGGGGTCGCGGACATAGATGGCCCCGCCGGAAGCCATGCTGAAGAGGTTTGAGCCGGGGTAGGGGGTGGGCAGTTCCTCAAGGTTTCCGCTCTGGTCGAGGCAAATGCCGTTGAGGACCACGAAGCCGCCGCCGTTGAGGGGGTCGCCGGCCATGAAGGACTCGGCCAGGAAGTCGAGGCAGGTACCGTTGATGACCACGCGTGGTCGTCCGACGGCATTGATGAGCGGCCGGCCGGCGGCGTTGCCCAGGACGTAGACTTCGCCGCCCTTGGCCCCGTACATGAAGGTCTGGCCGACGTCGCCGTGGATGACCAATTTGCCGGATTTGAGTATCTGGCCCAGTTGGTCCTGAGCGTTGCCGTGGACGTGAAGCTCCAGGCCGTCCATGCCGCTGCCCAAATAGTCGCCGACAGAACCGTAGGCGTCGATCCTGATGCCGGCGGTATCGGGCCCCAGTCCGCAGCCGAGGAAGCGCTGGCCGGAATA
>DAOVKO010000148.1 GCA_030631725.1 Actinomycetes bacterium
TACCGATGTGTCGCGAAGGGACCTTGACGCCGCCGCCTTCGTCGGCGTTATCGGCCACTATCGGATCGGATCGGGTGGTTTCGGCCCCGGCCGTCCTCTTGGACCCGATGGAAAGCAGTCCTCGGCTGGTTTTTTCAATGCCTGCTTTACGAACCCGCGGAACCGTGCGGCCGGCCGGAAAACGATCACCGATGACCTTCGATTAGCAGGTGGGCATCCGGCCCTCTATGGATACACCATCCAGGATGAAGTGCAGCACCATGCCAACGCCTGTTACTGCCAGCACTGCCGGAAAGCGTTTCGGCAATGGCTCAAAGGCAGGTATGTCACCATCGACAAACTGAATGAAGCATGGTCTGCGAATTATGCCAGTTTCGAAATCATCGATCCGCCCCTGCCTCTGTCTCTCCGCGGGACTGCTGCAAAGCCCATCAACGAGAAGGTGAATCGATACGCGTGGTACGACTGGCTTCAATTCAAAGACTGGTCCATGGCCGACTACATCAACGAGTTTACCGAACTGATTCACAAACTGGACCCTGGAAAAGTTGTCGCTAATCACCTGATCCCTGACTACTTTTCGTCCCATGGTTTTCACTGGCGCGACAATCCATTCGTGCTTCAAGCGAATGTCGACCAGGCCCAAGCCAGCCAATGGGGTGATCGATACGGCTTTAGCTTCCACGCAAACGCGGAATCCCATGCCCGCAAACCCGCCTGGTGCACGGGTACGAATCCGTTTGTGGGGCCACGGCTACGTTGGGCACAGGTCTACAGCGGTTACATCCATGGTTACCAGGGTGTGATCTGGTGGTTCTACGCCCCGGTCCTGGAGGGCGGGATCGATTTTGGATTGCTCGAACTGGCCCCGAGAGGAAGCCGGGGGGCGCGGTATCGCCGTGCGGTAGAAGTCAATGGGCTGGTCCGCCAAATCGCGCCGGTGCTCGGTGAACTACCGACCGTAAAAGCTCCCATTGGCCTGATCTGGTCGGATGCGACCGTTATTCAGAATCCGAATGACACAACTTCGGATACTGATCGCTTCGGCCTCTACCGGGCTCTATACAGATTGCAGCTCGAGCCGGTGATTCTGCTCGACTCCCAACTGACGATGGAACAGCTCAGGCCGCTGAGGGTGGTGCTGCTTGGTGGGGCATGGGACATGCCGCCGCAAACGGCCGAAGTCCTGCGCGAATACGTCAAGGCTGGTGGGCAGCTGATTGCCAGCACGAACACCGCGTTTTACGACCACGGACACAAGGAGACTCATGGCCTGGCGGACGTCTTCGGCGCCAGGCAGAGCAGTCGTATCCGTTTGACGGATCAATTGGAGTTGAAGCGTTCAGGCGAGGCAAACTCGCCCGTCACCTATATGACGTTCAATAAGCGGTCAATTCCTATCATTGGCCACACACAGGACGTCAGCGTGGACAGTGCGACAGTGTTGGCGAAGGCCGAATCCGATTACAAGCCGCTTTTGATGCGCAACAGCTTTGGAAAGGGCTCGGCGGTGCTGGCCAGTTTCACGTTGGGAAAGACCTCTGCCCAGGAGGGCACGGACGCGGGCCTGGAACTGTTGGAGCGACTGCTTGCCGAAGCAGGTGTTAACCGACCCATTCGAGTCCGAAGCGGGCCGACTGCCGCATCGAAGCGCGACCCGGAAGTCGACGCCATTCTGCGTCATAAAGAAGGTGACAACGTTTGGTACCTGCTGGCGATCAATTACGGTGAAGACGATCACAAAGAGTACCGGATCAACGGACGATTCTCTTACGTTTACGATGTCATCACTCAACAGCGTGTTCCGGCCGTGATCGAGGGCAACACGACGCGATTTGTCGTCGAGCAGCCCCAGCATGATCCCCAGGCATATGCGCTGCTGGAGGGCGGCGAGGATGTGCTGCCATTGCGTTACAGCTACGAGCGTTTGGCCGATCACTTTCTGGTCAAGATCCGATGCGCCTCAGGCACGCTGGCAAAGCTGTTCAGCCGGGGCGCCTCCGGGCGCAAGGGGAAGCAACTGTTCAATATTCTTCCCGGCACGACGCACGTCAAGGTGCCGATCTATCGCATCCAGACCAAACCTGTGGAGCTGATTGTTGAAAACCGTCTTGGTCGGGTTCAGGAGATAGAGTAACAGCCAAGGGCGGCAGACTACGTCTCTGCCCCCGACCGTTTGTGCCCCGACGGACGGTGAAGGAGGAGCGATTTGATGGTTGCACTAGGTCTGAAAGTTAATCTTTCGTTTGTTTTGTCGATAGCGCTCGTTGTTTCGGCTATGCCTTGGATTTGCCTGGCCGAGGACGAAAAGCAAGAAAACACTATGACCAAGAAAAGGGTAGCATCGAGTCTAGATCTGGCTGCTGTTGCAGGCTGGAAGGTGATTGTTGATGCCGAGGCCATTGCCAGCGAGCGTTATGCGGCCGAGGAGTTTGTGTCACTGTTCGAGCAGGCCGCAGGGGTGAAGCTGCCAGTTGTGTCGGGAACAGCGGGACCAACCGGGAACGTGTTCATCGGGCCCGGCGCGGCCATGGCCGACAGTGCGGTGGGGTTCGGCGTGGATGATCTGGGCGAAGAGGGTCTGCGGATCAATATTCAGAAGGACAACATCGCCATTGCCGGGGGGCGGCCGCGGGGGACTCTGTACGGAGTTTATGAGTTTTTCGAGAAGTACCTGCAGGTCCGATTTCTGACGCCTGACCACACCCATGTCCCAGATGTTGCGAGTGTAGGGGAGATACCCTGCCAGCTATACAGCTACGTGCCTGTATTCTCGCTGCGTTATCCCTTCGGTTCTCCTTCCCGGCCTGCCGACCCCCTATTTACCACGAGAGTCCGTGACAACACCCGCCGCTGCCCCGGCCGGGAGACGGTATCGTGGGAGAGCAAGTTGGGGGGCGTGGGTCGCCAAAGCCAGATCCGAGGAGGAGGGTTCGCCCGCATGGTACCGGTGGACAAGTATGGCAAGGACCACCCGGAATATTTTGCGATGGTGAATGGTGTGCGAAAGATTACGCGGGGGAAGGGCGGTCCGCAACTGTGCGTGACGAATCCGGAACTTATCGAGTTGGTTGCCGAAGGCGCCATACGTTTTTTTGATGAGCACCCGGATGCGGATCATTTCAACCTTTCCGCCAATGACAATGCCTTTTTCTGCGGCTGTGAGAAGTGTCAGGCGATCAACGTTCGTGAGGACACGCCAATGGGATCGCATCTGTACTTTGTGAATGCGGTCGCCGAGCGGGTGGAGAAGAGGTACCCGGATAAAAAGGTCGCCACCGAAGCGTACCTGCATACGCGCAAGGCGCCCCGGACGATTGTCCCGCGGGACAATGTCCAGATTCTGCTGGCGCCGATCGAGGCGTGTGGCCTGCACGGCTACGACGACCCCGGGTGTCCGAGGAATTACGAGCTGGGCAAGTACATGGCCCAATGGGAAGAAATCTGTGACGACCTGTGGCTGTGGGGATACTATACTAATTTCGGGTCTTATGCTCTGCCGTTTCCCAACCTCAAGAGCATCTCGGCAAGATTCAGGTTCTTTCAAGAACACAAAGTGCAGGGCATACTTACCCAGAACACGTACAGGACCGAGGCGGGGGAATTCAGCGATTTGCGTTACTATGTGCTTTCGCGGTGTCTGTGGGACCCGCGTTTGGACAGTTGGGCCCTGACCGAGGAATTCTGTCGGCTCCATTATTCAAAGGCGGCCCAGCCCATCATCGACCACCTGACGATGATCCACGAAGACGCCGAAAGGCTTGGCGGTCATCCGTTCAATTGGGCGTCTCCGGCGGGGACGGGCCTGGGCCCGGAGAACACGCGCAAGAGCCTAGCATATTTCGCCGAGGCGATGGATCTGGCAGACAACCAGGTCGTGCGCAGCCGCGTGGAGAAGGCGTCACTTTGCGCTTATGCGGCAATGCTCGAAACTCCTGATTTGGTGTTCGCGGACGGCAAGTATCGTCTGGATCTGCCAAGCCAATATAGTGACGTGTTCCACCGTTACATCGACATAGCCAAGCGTCACAACCTTACTCGAATGGCTGAGGGAATAAAGGCCGCTGATTACTTCGAGCAGATCGAGCGTTTGGCCAAGGGATATCCAGCTGTTTGTCTGGAGGATAGCACCTGGAGGCTGGTTGTTTTGCCCGAAAATAACGGTCAGATGGTGGAGATGACGTACAAGCCAACCGGAAGAAACCTGTTGCGTAGACGGACCTGGAGTTCCGGCGAAATAGCTGATTTCGTGATGCGGTCAGGGTCAGTTCATGAAGAAACAGGTCTTAGCGGCTATGAGCACGAACGCCCGAGGGCATTCACGGTCGATTCGGCGAAGCAAACATCTCTGATACTCATAAAACATACCGCGGACGATTCGGTCATAGTGCGCAGGATTTACCTCAGCGACCAGGACCCGAGTAGAATATGCTTCCAGACAACCATTACCAACCAGGGTGCCGGTGCCAGGACTTACCAAATCAAGGTCTGTCCCGAACTTAACACGGCCACCGACCCCAATGACTGGACATTCAACAGTGACGTGGTGGCGGGCTACGTGAAGCGTACGCGCATGCTGTGTCAGCGCTGGGTAAAGTTCAATGATGATTGGGGGTACATGGATCAGTTTGGGCTTATTGATCCTCGGAGCAATTTCGGCCCCAATGACTATCTGCTGAAATCGGATCATGGAGGCTTGGCATATTTCAACCATCGGGCGAAGTTCGGTGTCCTCCAGAGCTACAACCCAGAGGAAATAGACTCGCTCAACTTTCAGTGGGAACCAGTCTCTTCCCTGGTGAATCTGGAGTTGATCACTCGCGCGGTGGAGTTGAGAAGCGGTGAGTCGTTCGATTTTTCCTATCAGATGGAATACCTGACAGAGCCGCCGTTATGAGCCCGAGGTGGCAGATTTTTTCCGCTAATGATCATTGCATTTTCACGGTTGGCAACACCCGTCCACTTGATCAAGCAGTCCAGCATGCAACCAGGGAGATGCTACGCTGACTGCAAGAGGACTATGGTCTCAGTGCGTTAGGCGCGAGCACGCTGTTATTGTAGAGGGATACACACACGACACGGAATGAATACTGCACCGAACGGGGGGCTGCAGGCGGACGTTTTGCGTCGCTGAGTCGCACGACGTTAGCGGGCACTTGAATCAGAGCCGACAAAACACACGTAACTCACGCCAAACCCTAATGAACAATACGTGTATCCTGGTACTGTGTGTCCCTGACGTCCATCGACTTTTAAAGGCGGATTTCCTATTTCAAAGCTGCCTCGGTCCGCATAGCACTCTTGGATTCTGCTACCGTGCAGAACCAAAAGATTAACAACAAAGTAGGCAAGCAATGCGCCAAGACCAATCAAGGCAGCGTGCCCCGCATCCCGCCTCCTTTGGCCGGA
>DAOVKO010000180.1 GCA_030631725.1 Actinomycetes bacterium
AATTTCTTTCGATTTAAGGGAAATCTTGGTATTATCATGAAAATCGAAAGCTCGGCTGCGTAGCCAGGCGTCTAATGGGAAATGTCAGATTGTGTTAGTGAAGGAGCTTATCCATAAACCCACACATAAAAGAACTGTTTGACCTTACAGGAAAAGTCGCTGTCGTTACGGGAGGTGCCGGCTGGCTGGGAACCTATTTCACTGAGGCCCTTGCTCAGGCAGGAGCGAAGGTCGTCATTGTTGATTACAACAAAGAAGTTCTCGAAAAGACGGTTAATAAACTTAAAAGTAACAACCTTGATGTTATAGGTGTTGAAGGCGACATAATAAATGATGAGCAATCCATTCGCAAATGTATTGATAGGGCTGCCGCCGACTGCGGCCGGCTTGATATTCTCGTCAACTGTGCTGTAATCCACGCCGACTGCGAACTTGATAAGGCCTCTTTGAAAGACTTCCGGACAGCATTTAGCAATGCAGGCGCTTACACCATTGTCGCCCAGCAGGCTGTAACCCACATGCGAAAGGTCGGCAAAGGCGCCATTATCAATATCGGCAGCATGTACGGTATTGTAACCAGCTACCCGGAAGTTTATGAAGGTATCACCTCTCCATCCCCCGTAACCTATAGTGCCCAAAAGGCTGCTGTTATTCACGCCACACGCTATATGGCTGTTTACTGGGCCAAAGATAACATCAGGGTCAATTGTCTCTGCCCGGGTGCATTTCCAAACCGGGACAGTAATCTTTATGTGGACAATCCCAAGATGGAAGAATTTATGCAACGGCTCGATAAGAAGGCACCTTTAGGCAGAACAGGTCAGCCCTGGGAGCTAAAAGGCGCCATTGTATTTCTTGCTTCTGATGCATCCAGTTTTATGACAGGGCAGAAACTTGTTGTCGACGGCGGCTGGACGGTATGGTAGTTTTGCAAATCTTTCTTCAATTTATTTAATTGAAAAAACGGATGGTGGGAATTTGGAAGTCCTTGATGGTTTAGAACACTTCGAGCCGGGCTCAAAAGGGGGGGCTTTGTGTATCGGCAACTTTGACGGCGTACACATCGGGCACCAGGAGCTCTTGGCCGAGACTCTCAAGCTGGCCAAGTCTGTGGCCGGACCGGCGGTGGTTTTGACGCTTCAACCGCATCCGATGAGATTACTCAATCCCCAGAAGATGCCCGAGCCGATTTGTCGCCCGTCGGACAAGCTGTCCTGGCTGGGGCGGGCCGGGGCCGACATCGTGATTGTCGAGCTGACCCGCCCGGAGATTCTAAAGCTCGGTCCGGAGGAGTTTCTCGATAAGCTTCTGCTCAAACACATCGGGCCCAAGTGGATCGTCGAAGGGCAGAGCTTCCGCTTCGGGCTCAACCGCAGCGGCGACGTGAATTTGCTGCAGGAGTTGGCGGCTGATCGGAATTTCCAGCTTCGCGTGCTCGGCCCCGTTCAAGCAGACCTGGGGCGAGACGGAAAGTTCACGGTTTCGAGCTCTCTAATCCGGGAACTGCTGCGTAGCGGCCTGGTGGCTCAAGCTCGACAGTGCCTTGGCCGACCACACGTTATAACTGGCATCGTCAGCCGGGGTGCTGGGCGAGGGAGAAAACTCGGCCTGCCGACAGCCAACCTGGACCGAATCGAGCAGCTGACCCCAGCCGAGGGCGTCTATGCCGGGCGTGGCTGGCTCGGCGGAAAATGCTACCCAGCGGCGATCAGCGTCGGAACAGCAGTAACCTTCGACCACGGCGAGCGGCTGGTCGAGGCAATTCTGCTGGGCTTTGACGAGGATATCTACGACCAGCAGATACGCCTGGAGTTTTACCTGCACCTTCGCCAGCAGTGGCGATTTGCCGGGGCGGATGAATTGGCCGAGCAAATCGCGGCCGACTGTGAAAAGGTCAGGGAACTTCTCGAAAAAGGCGAAATTGAAATATCAGTAACGGAGCATAATGAATGAGCAGCATCGACTTTTCCGAGGCTTTGGACTGCCTGAAAAAGGCTCAATCTGTTTTGATAAGCTGCCACGTCAGGCCTGACGGGGACTCGCTGGGATCGGCAGCGGGAATGGCTCAGATGCTGGCCGGCCAAGGCAAGTCAGCCGAGATTATCCTGCCATCCGAGCTGCCGGATCGTTATGCGTTCCTGTTCGAGCAGGAGCAGCCCAGGGTGATCGAGGATGATTGGCGCCGGGCGCAGCTGGCAGGCTTCGACACGGTTGTGATTGTGGATACTTCGGTGCGGGCCCAACTCGAACCGCAATTCGAGTTCCTCAAGAGTTGTAATTTGCCGGTGCTGGTGATCGACCACCATCTGGAATCGGAGAATATCGGCACGGTTGAGCTGCTTGACCGTTCAGCCAGCGCCGTCGGGCTGATGGTAGCGGAGTTGGCCGAGGCCTGGCCAGTTGAGCTAAGCGCCGCCGCGGCCAAGGCGCTCTTTACAGCCATCGCCAGTGACACCGGCTGGTTTAGATTCCCCAACGCCGACTCCCGCACCTATCACCAGGCTTGGCGTCTGCTGCAGGCTGGCGTCCGGCCCACGGAGGTCTATAGCAGCTTGTACATGCGGGCCAGCGTGGCCAAGGTTAGGCTTATGGGCCGGGCCCTGGATAGTTTGGAGCTGTTCTGTGAGGGGCGATTGGCCTGTATGAGCCTGCTGAAGGAGGATTTCCGCCAAACCCAAGCCGTCCACGCCGAGACCGAAGGGCTGATAAACGAGAGCCTGCGGATTGGCTCGGTAATAGCTGCGGTGATGCTCACGGAGGACGAGAATGGCTCCATCCGAGTCAACTTCAGAAGCAAGCGGCAAATCAATGTAGCCCGGATCGCCGAGCGCTTCGGCGGCGGAGGCCATAAACTGGCCGCCGGAGCTCAACTGGCGGGGGGCATAGCCCAGGCCAAGGAAAAGATTGTTTCGGCAATTCGCGAGGAGTTTTCGCGCCGGGCCAAGTCGGCCGACGACAGCGACACTTGACAAACAGTCTCCGTTGGCCCAATATAGGCACATCCGCCGGGAATGGGCGGGCGTATCGGGGAAGCGAGCATGAACACTACACTGCTGCCTAAATCGCTGCGTATGGTCGTTGCTCTGGCGGTGCTGAGCTGTTTGTGGGGCTGTCAAGGCAGGACCTCGGCCACAGCAAGCGTAAGCGAAGAGCAGGAAATAAAACCGAGTGAAAAGCTGGTGGCCGATCCGGATAGGAGGCTGGCGGATGTGCCCGTTCCCCTGGGAGCACACTTCAAGGCCGGCTCTTCCAGAAGCTACCAAACAGGTTCCCGACGTCGGGTTGATCACAATTACGGCATTTGGGCGAAAAAGTCGCTGGTGCGGAGCTTTTATCGAGACAACATGCCGGTGCATGGTTGGAAACTGACCAACAGCATAACGGGCCAGGGAGCCTACTACATGAGCTACAGGAAAGGCAGTGAGTCCTGCAGAGTGAGCATCGGCCCGACCAACTGGTGTCTTCAGACGCGAATAGAAATAACAGTCCAGCCGGTGAGCGATTTTGACTAAACTCCTGTGCAAGGTAAAAGCAAATGAAATCAAAGGAACGACACGACTTGCGTCGTAATGAACTACTCGAACTGCTGAGCAATCCGCGTGAACTGGCCCGCAGGTACGGTTTGACGATCCTGATCATAGTGTTGGCGGCGGTGGTGGCGATCTGGTTGATTGTCCGGGCCAGCGGAGCCGAAGACCGCAAATGGCGACGAGCCTGGTTGCCGCTGGAAAGGGCTTTGGCTACGTACAACGAAGAGCAACTGCGGGCCATTGCCGGCGAGCCCAAGACCAAGCCTCTGCTGCGGGCCTGGGCCAACATAAAGCGCGGCGAACTGCTCTACAATAGAACCCAGCAGGGCGAGTATTTCCAGCAGACCGCGGCCAGGGAAGAACTGCTCAGGCAAGCCATCAACTGTCATCAGCAAGCCCTGCGGATCGGCCAAGAGTGGCGGGAAGTCGTTGGCCAAGCCACCATCGGGCTGGGTTTGTGCTATGAAAACCTTGGGCGATTCAATCAGGCCAGACAGCAGTATGAGCAAATAATCTCCCAGGCCGAAGAACGCTTCGCCGGAACCATCTGGCTGGCCAAGGCTCAGAGCCGGCTGGACAAGGCTCAGAACCGTAAGTCCTTGGACTACTTGGCCGACGAAAAGGTAGTATTTGAACCTTAGGGGCTAATGCCCGGGACGAGATTTTTACATAACTTCTTCATGAACAACGAATTAGAATCGAGCGGCATACGCCAAGCTGCGCTGTAGTATTAAGGCACTCTAACAAAACCTGACGCGGCCGCGACGCCTGGATTTTTGGTTGCCGCCTAGAAGGGAGGAGGATAAGATGCAGGGAGCATCATTGACGACGAGCGACGCCGGCGGCGGGCAAAAGGACGGCATCCCTCCGGGTTGCGAGCCAAATCGGCGTCTGCTGCGTCAGAACTCCTACGCACACCACCCAGGTATGCCGCCGGAGTTCTGCCTTGCATCCATCCGAGGTGTCTCGCAACGCG
>DAOVKO010000068.1 GCA_030631725.1 Actinomycetes bacterium
CAGCCGGAAAGGCCCAGCCGTTTTCTCGTCCCAGTTGGGCGGCATATATGTGGGCTTGGACGTGGTCGATGTCAATCAGTGGCTTTTGCCAGGCCCAGGCCAGCGTCTTGGCGGCGCTGACTCCGATCAACAGCGAGCCGATCAGTCCGGGCCTGTTGGTCACTGCTATGGCCGCCAGGGCCGAGGGGCTTATCGCTGCTTGGGCCAGGGCCTCGCTGATTACCGGATTGATTCGCTCGATGTGGGCCCGCGAGGCGATCTCCGGCACGACTCCGCCGTATTTGCCGTGCAGCTCGTCCTGACTGGCCACGACGTTGGCGAGGACTTCCTGCCCGCCGAGAACCACGGCCGCGGCCGTCTCGTCACAGGAAGTTTCGATAGCCAGTATTGCTGAATCTTTCTCGACCATTTTGACCTACCCTTTGCTGATGCCGCCAAAGCCTCATTATCCATGCTTTTTGGGCCTTTGTCAAAAAAACTGAAATTCTTCTCGTTTTTGCCCTTGACAATTCGGGCCCTTTGGTATATACGCATCAAGCACAAGTGAATATTGAACCGCTGTGGCGGTGATCTGCCTTAGGTGGATCTGCAAGAGGGAAGACGGTGTGAATCCGTCGTGGTCCCGCCGCTGTAACCGGGGACGAAGGCCCGCTCATGCCACTGTCCGACTTTTCGGGTGGGAAGGCGAGGCCCTAGAACGAACCGGAAGCCAGAAGACCTGCCGCCGCAGCGAACAAGAGCCAATGACTTCGCGGAATGAGTCCTGGCATCTGGTGCTTTGCGGCACAAAGCTCCAAGGCCTGTCATAAAACCTCATACTTCGCGAAGTCGCGAGGCGTGAGGCTTTTTTTGATTCTGCCCGGATTTGGTGGAGCAAAGCACATGTTCAGCAGACAATTTCCCAAGTCAGGTTTGTCCATTCTCTTTTGTTTCCTGGTGATCTTTTGTGCTATTGGCCCAGAGGTCTTGGCTGGGCCCTACTCCGACGGCATCTCTGATGGAATTGCCTATGACGACCCCTCAATCCTGGCCTGGGCCACGGGTTGCACCGTCGAACGCCAGCCTTATGCGGGCTATCCGAGCTTCGGGGATTGGTCAGATGCCATCGGGCCAGCACCCGGAACCCTTAATGATGTTGTCTCGCTGGGCATCGGCGGATCTGCGACCTTGAGCTTCGATATCACTATTGCCGATGGGACTGGACCAGACTTGGCTGTATTTGAGAACGCCATGGCTATGGGTTCAAATGTCTATGCCGAGCTCGCCTTTGTGGAAGTCAGCTCTAATGGGGACGATTTTGTGCGTTTCCCCAACTGCTCGCTAACGCCGAGGCCGATGGTGGAGCCGCCGGTGGAGGAGTGGCCTTTTATTTCGATTGACCCAACGGATGTGGACAACTTGGCAGGCAAACATGTCAATAACATAACAGCTTGGCTGGGTACCCCATTTGATCTGGCGGACCTTGTTGCTGAGCCGTTGGTCCAGAGTGGGATAGTTAGTCTAGCAAATATAAACTACGTAAGAGTAATCGATGTAATCGGCGACGGTTTGACTTTGGATTCCCAAGGCCATGAGATCTACGACCCCTGGTGTACGGATTTTCTGTTTGAGGATGACGAGCATAACTTTTTCGAGACAGGAGGCTTTGATCTGGATGCCGTGGCCGTGCTGAATACCACACCGCTGCCTGGAGACGTTGACGGCAATGGTTTTGTCGACGACGACGACCTGAGCATTATTATCAGCAACTGGGGTCAGTCAAATGCGACTCGCGAAGATGGCGACTTGGACGGCGACGGCACCGTCGCCGGCCGCGATTACAGCGAAGTCCTGTCCTATTGGGGCACGGGTAGTTCGGCCGAACCACCGGCCCATGTTCCAACCCCGGCTACGTTGTGGCTATTGCTCTTAGCCGCTGTTGCTGGCTTTTGGAGTCGCGCCCGAGAGAGAATAAGCAAATGATAGTGTCGGAAGGTCCGGCAGAAGTTTTAGTTGTTCCTGCGAAAGGAGAAGTGCGATGCGAATGAGTTTTGTGACTACAATGATGTTTGTTTTGACGCTTTCGATGGGCCTGGCGGCTCTGGCTGATCCGCCTGATTTCGATGATTTGCCTTTGGCCTCGGAGTCTTACTGGAACGGCTCGGACGGCTCGGGGGGCTTCAGCAGCGGCTCGGCCTTTTTCAACAACAGCTTCACCGACTGGGGTGGCGGTGTTATCAGTTGGGACGGCTTTGCTTACTCGAATCTCACCCAGGAGGAGACACCGCCGACGGCGATGCCTGGTCAATACACCGCCATAACCGGCAGTGGGCAGACTCCGGCAAATTATGCCGTCGGCTACGTGGGCTGGGCCGGCTTGCCCACCATGAGCTTGGCACAACCTATGCAGTTGGACAGAGCTTACTTTACCAATAACCGTTCAGCCTACTATTCCATGCTCAATGGTGACGGTTTCGCCAAGCAGTTCGGCGGACCCAGCGGCGATGATCCTGACTGGTTCCTTTTGACCATTGAAGGTTTTGACCAGCAGCAAAACTCCACCGGCACGGTTGATTTCTACTTGGCTGATTATCGCGGCGACAACAACCTGGATTACATCGTCAACGACTGGGCCCGGGTCGATCTGTCTGGCTTGGGCGTGGTTCAGGAAGTTACTTTCGATCTGAGTTCCTCGGACAACATCGGCGACTGGATGAACACCCCGGCCTACTTCGCCATGGACACCGTCCTGCCCCGCATAGATGTTGAAATCGACATCAAGCCTCGAAACAACCGGCAGATGGTCAATCTCAACTCAGAAGGCGTTTTACGCCTGGCGGTTCTTGGTGGTGAGGACTTCGATGTGCACGAGATCGATCTGCTCAGTCTGAAACTAGCCGACGCCGAACCAAGAGCAATGGGCAACAGCGGAAAGATTGGGCTGTTTAAAGACGTTAATAACGATTCCCAGACCGACCTTGTACTTCACTTCAACATGGGAGATTTGAACGTTGCCGCCGAAGCCACTGAGTTGATCCTGGAGGGATTCCTCAATGACGGTACGCTGCTCACCGGTGGCGATTCGGCCACTATCATTTGCCCTGGCAATGTCAATGGCGACGGCCAGCTCGGTGGCGCCCTGCTGGAGATAACCGCTATCCCCGAGCCGAGTGTCTGTTTGTTGCTTTCTCTGGGTGGTCTGGCGCTGATGAAGAGACGAAGAGCGAAGAGCGAAGAGTGTGCTAGCATCCGGGCACTGCGATCTCTCAATGTTATGATCCAGCAGAGAACGAGCGAAAGGCATGAAAATGACTACAGTTCGTAACTTCAGGCAATTGCGCGTGTACCAATTGGCGCTTACATCGGCTCGGCAAATCTTCGAGACCAGCAAAGGCTTTCCGAATGAAGAGAAATTCTCCTTGACCGACCAAATTCGCAGGAGTTCTCGCTCTGTTTGTGCCAATCTTGCCGAAGCCTGGCGGAAACGACGTTATTCGGCTTCCTTCGTGAGCAAGCTCTCCGATGCAGATGCCGAAGCTGCTGAGACGCGGGTATGGTTAGATTTCGCCAAAGGCTGCAGATACATCAAAACGCAGAAATTTGAAGAACTTGACGATGTTTATGATCGCATTTGTGCCCAACTGTGCAAGATGATGAAGGAACCGGACAAATGGTGCAGCCAATCTATGGCGAAATAGATAAGCAACGACAAGCAGACTGTGGTCTACGTCGCTTTTCGCTCTTCACTCTTCGCTCTACGGCTGCTTTTAGCTTGATCGAACTCCTGGTAGTCGTGGCTATCATTGCCCTGCTGACCTCTATTCTGGTCCCGGCCCTGAGCCAGGCTCGCGAATCTGCCAACAAAACCCTCTGCGCCGCCAATTTGCACGGATTGGCCTTGGCTAATTGTCTTTACGCCGGCGACCACAACGGTTTCTTCGTGCCCGGTGCTCAGGACATGACCGGCTTTTCCCCTGGGCTGTTCCGCTGGCACGGCTATAGGCCTACGGTGAACGATCCCTTCGATCCAAGCAAGGGGCCGTTATCGCCCTACTTCCTAGACGGGAAAATGAAGCAGTGTCCCAGCTTCCAAGACTTTGTCCAGGAAGGCAGCAGCGCCTTTGAGTCCGGGGGTGGCGGATACGGCTATAATAATGACTACGTCGGTTCGCGAACCCGCTGGGGTGGCAATATTACTACCGGGGCTCGTACTACGGATATCCACGGACTGATCAACGTTATTATGTTTGCCGATGCAGCCATGGCTCGGGCTGATGACGGTGAATATCTTATAGAGTACTCCTTCGTTCAGCCGCCCTACTGGCTGAACGGCCAAAAGGTAATGTTTGTATGGGGGCTGGCTACGCCCAGTATCCACTTTCGGCACGGTGGTTTGGCCAACATCGCCTGGTGCGATGGTCATGTGGATTCTCGCGAGATGTCTTTTTCCCATCCCGGTCCAGCGGCTTACCAGGCCTATCCGGAAGAGTGGAATATCGGCTGGTATGGCCCGAAAGACAATTCCCTCTTCGGCGAGCCCTGATTCTGCTCCCGGTTTCACCGGGGGTGTCTTCATTTCTAACGCCCCCAGGCTGCGACCTGGGGGGCTTCTGATGCCCCTCCCCATCGCGCTGCCCGCTTTCCGCTCCACGCTCTACGCTCTACGCTTCACGTCTTTCGGGCCCCGGACCTTGACACTGTGGACCTTTTGCACGTAAGATGAGTGCAGAAACTCAAGGGCCTTGGGATTTGGGACCGACAAGACTATGCGTGTGCCGTTATCTCGTTATAGTGTCTTGGACCTGCTTATTATTGGCGGGATGCTCCTGACAGCCTCGGTGCTGGCCTGGCTCTACGTCAGCCCCTGGCTGGCAGCGCCTTTTTTGCTGCTCTTTGTTTTTCTCTCGTTCTTTTTCCGCGATCCGGCCAGGAAGATACCGGCCCAGGCAGGAATCCTGGTTAGCCCTGCTGACGGCAAAGTCGTCGAAGTTGAGCAGGTTCAGGACTGCCCGCTCGTGCCCGGTAGAACTCTGAAGATTGGGATTTTCATGAGTGTCTTGGATGCTCACGTCAACCGCTCGCCCGCTGCCGGTACGGTTACTACCCTCAACCATGTGCCCGGCAGGTTTCTCAACGCCCTGCGGGCCAGGGCCTCTGCAGACAACGAGTCCAACAGCGTGCTTTTGAATTGTCCGGAGGTTCCCGGCCAGAGCGTGCTGGTCAAGCAGATAGCTGGGGTGTTGGCCCGCCGCATTGTCTGCGGCTGCAAGCTGGGCCAACGCTTGGAGCGCGGTGAACCTTTCGGCATGATCAAGTTCGGCTCGCGCGTCGAATTATATCTGCCTTATTCCCAGAAGCTCCGACTGCAAGTCAATAAGGGTCAAAAGGTAAAGGCCGGCTCAACTGTCCTGCTGAGCTACGACACCATAAGCTCCCCAGAGGAAAGCTCCCATGACTAAAAACCGCAAACGGTGGCCCCGACGCCGGCTCAGAAAACCCCGCCGACTGCGAGGCGTGGCTGTCTTGCCCAGCCTTTTTACTTTGGGCAATGCCATCTGCGGCTTTGCGGCCATCTATTACGCAGCCATGCCCGAAAGCGACTTCCACAAGCGGCTGTTCATCTCCCCGCTGGCTTTGGCCGGATACTTCGTTTCCCCGCTGGCCTTGGCCGGTTACCTGGTTCTCATCGCTATTTTGGCCGATGCCATTGACGGGCGATTGGCTCGGCTGAGCAAGTCGGCCAGCAACTTCGGTGCTCAGTTGGATTCTCTCGCTGACGTGGTCAGTTTTGGAGTGGCCCCAGCTTTTCTGCTGCTCAAACTTGTCGGGGGGACTCAAGGGGCCTCAACGGCTGTAGCCCCTATCGTGGACAAGGGGATTTGGCTCATCGCCGCCATCTATCTGTGTTGCACGGTTCTGCGCCTGGCCCGATTCAACGTGGAAAGTACCGTCGATATCTCAAGTCATCAGGGCTTCAAAGGTCTGCCCTCTCCGGCCGCCGCCGGCACCATTGCCAGCCTGGTGGTCCTCCAGCAGGAATTTCTGGGCGGGGCCACCGGTCTGGGTAATTGGCTGAGGGACAGTATTGGGGTGGATTTTGCGGCCCAGGTGATGGTTAGAGCCTTGCCGGCGGTTACCTTGGTATTGGCCTTGGCTATGGTCTCGCGGATACCTTACGTTCACCTGCTCAACCAGTACGTAGCCGGGCGGCGCAGCTTCAAGCACCTGGTACGCCTGACCATCTTCTTCATTCTTTGCCTGGTTCACCTGCAGATTGCCATGGTGTGTATGTTTTGCGGTTTTGGGCTTTCCGGCCCCATCAATCTTCTGCGGGATCGCTGGCGAATAGCACGGGCCAAGAACGAGCTGCCGAGCCCTGCAGCCGATTCTGTCTCGCCCGACGAGCCTTTATCCGGATAAAGAACAACTTGCAGGAGCGTTAACTATTATGGGTTTTCTCCCCTTGGCTAGGGCTCCGGAATCTAAAAGCCGCAGATCCATAGTTGGAATTGCAGTTTGGTTTGTTGGGATCTGGCTGTGTTGTTGTGGTCCGGTTTGGGCTCATTATTCCATAATTCCTCAGAGCGGTTACAAGGCGCCTGGCCCCCAAAAAATAGAGCCCAAAGACCTGAGCCAATTTGCCAGGGCTGAAAGTGAGCATTTCATAATTTACACCACCCTGGATGAAAAAGCTGCCGCTGATATTTGCAGACATCTGGAAGTTTGGCATGGTCAAGTCAAACAGCTCTTCCCCAACTTCGACGAAGTTGAGGCATATGTGTACGAACAAAATCGGGGCTATCGCCATCATACTGGCAGAAAAGTAGCTATGAAGGTGTTTGCGTACGGTGAAGAAAAGGGCGACTTTTATAATAGGCCGCCTATGTATGGCAATACTACGGGCGGTGTGGTGTGCCGTGAGAATTCGCGGGCCAAGGATCTTAGAACCATTAAAGTAACCGCTCTCCAACATGAGATTACACACCTGTGGCGTTGGAGATATTTCCCCAAAAACAGATCGATTGCTATGAGTGAAGGGCTAGCTGATTTTTTAGGCTTGTGGAATATTGACAAAACAGAAGATGCCAACATTCACAACATGGAAAACTCTATTGCATATAAAGTCGCAGAAGTAACCCAAGTTGGCAACAATAACAAAGCGAGCAAGTGGCACTGGATGAGTGCTCAAGAGTTCTTCTCCAATCGAGGCCCTGACGGTTCTATGGTTTACCAGCAAGGCTGGTGGTTTTTTCGCTTTCTATTTTCCAGCGATGCGGGCCGTGATTATAAAAAGGTGGTGTTTGCGGCATATCGCGCAGATCCCTTAGCAGAACAGTATTTGAACGATCCGGCAAATCGGACAATCGTCAAGGAAGAGTTTCGTGATACGGATAGACAAATCAATAAGCTCGAGGGTGGGTTCCTTGAGGTTCCATTTACTGATGAGTTCCTGGAAAGCCTCGACAAGGACTGGCGGGAATTCGTTAGGAAGGAGTGCAAGCTCCTGAATGTTGATAATAGTTGCGAAAACAACCCTCAGCAGGCCTACCAGAGGCTGTTTATGGAGGAAGACCAACGAGTATCTCTCAGCCCCAATACGCTGGATGACGCTCAGTTTGCTCAACAACTCTGGCAGTCAACTCGGTCTCTAGCTGATTTGCCAAAGTTCCAGGCTTACCTTTGTAACAAGACCTTCGAATTTGGTATTAATAACCGTAGAGCTCTACCTGTGGCTATTGAGGCATTGAAGTTTTTAGTACAGCTTGAACCAAGCAAAACCCACGAAATTCAGGAGAAGCTGTTGGTTGCTTATAAACACTGTTACCATGGCAGTCAGGGTATGAAAAAGGCTGAGGCCGGCGAATGCTTGCAGGCCTGTCTTATCAGCGGAGCCAGGAGAAAGATGGAAGCCGGCGATGTTGTCGCTGCTGTGGAAATGTATCGCGAGGCACTGCGTGTGGCCCAAAGTGCAAACTCGCCGCTTAGAGAAAACATCCGTACTCATTTGAAGCGAGCAGTTGCCCTTGCCAAAAGCGACAGTCTCGCGACATCGCTGCCTGAGTTCACTGCTGACAAATTGGTTTTATGGAACCAAAACAACGGTGGTCACGCAGATCGCGGTTCCCTATCGGTAAACGTGGTGCTGTTCGATGGAGAGGAACCGGTATATAGGCGGGACTCGTTCAGGCTGATATGGAAGCCAGGCGAGGATTGTTACAACACAATAGCGTTGCCGGCTATCCGCTTCGACCGGGTTCGGGTAGAAGTAGTGCAATGGCAGCGCCGAGGTGGAGGTTTATCAGAAATTCAGCTTTTCAAAGATGATCAAAACATTGCTCTGGGCAAGAAAACCCAGGCCAGTACGACTTACGATGAAAGATTTCCCCATTCTAGCCTTACTGATGGAATTACCTCCTCAGCCAGGAAGGCTCGGGGTTACTGGCTGTTACCCAACAGCACCGCAGGCTGGGCAGAAGTATACTTGGCAGAAGACTAGAAACGATTGGCAAAGACGTAATGTTCGTCTTAGTGCAGCTCCACAGACCAATAAGCGTGGTCTAAGAACTGTTTCCACGATGCGTATTTATCCAGGCCCAGGCGCAAGTGGATCAAGGGAGAGCGGCGGGGTTTGATCGGTCTGGCAATCAGCTTCATCCCAGCTTGGGCTGGCAAACGTCCGCCCTTTTTCACATTGCAGTTCGTGCAGCAGCAGACCACATTGCCCCACACCGTTTTGCCCCCGCGGCTGCGCGGAACCACGTGGTCGAGGCTAAGTTCGCTGCTGGGGTAGCGCTTGCCGCAATATTGGCAGCGGCTGTGATCGCGGGCATAGATGTTGCGCCGATTGAACTTGACCTGCTGCCGCGGCAGGCGATCGTAGAATAACAAGCGAATAATCCGCGGCACGGCAATAGTCAGCCGTACCGTATGCACCCAGTCGTGGCCGTCGGGCGAGAATTGCCGCCGCAGTTCGGAAAGCTCCGCCCAACTCTCGAAGTCGTAGGTGTTGTAAGTATCCTGCTCGACGGCCACCACCTCAGCCAGCTGCCGAAACAGCAGCGAAAACGCCCGCTTGGCCTGGACTACACGCAGGGCCTGGTAGTGCCGGTTCAAAACCAGCACGTTGCAACTTAGTACACTGCCATCAGAATTCATTTGTCCGTGCCTCTAACCTTATAACCTTTCATTTGTCATTAGTCATCAGTCATTAGCTATTTATCATCTTGCTTCGCCATACAAAGGTTTGGCTTACAAGCTGATGGTTCGACTATAGCAGTAACCAGACAAATAACAAATGATTAATGACTGATAGCTAATAACCAATGATCAGTTCATCTGTGGCTAATTCTCTTTGTCAGTTCTTCCTCAGGGCTTGGCAGACCAGCTCGCCCACTTGGCTGGTGGAGTAACCCATCTGCCCGGCCGACATGCTCTTTAGCTGAGGAGTAACCTTCATTACGGCTTGCTCTACTTTATCGCCGGCTGATTCGAGCCC
>DAOVKO010000224.1 GCA_030631725.1 Actinomycetes bacterium
GGATTGGCGCTGCCGAATTGCTGCTGGAAACTACTGATCGGCTCCCCGGTGAGCTCAAAGACCTCCAGGGCCCGGACGATTCGGCGCAGGTCGTTGGGGTGGATTCGCCCGGCTGAGGCGGGGTCCACTTGGCTGAGTTCGCCATGGAGGGTTGCAGAGCCCACCCGAGCGGCGCGGTCCTTGAGTTCACGGCGGAGTTGGGTGTTGCCTCCGGGGCCATCGAATAGGCCTTCGGCCAAGGCCTTGGCGTAGAGGGCGGTTCCGCCAACGGCCAAGACCCGCCGGCCGCGACGGTCGATGTCGGTGAGGGCCTTGGCGGCGAGCTCGACAAACCCGGCGGCGGAGAAAGATTCGCTGGGCTCCACGACGTCGATCAAATGGTGGGGCACTTGAGTAAGCTGGGCGGGTGTGGGCTTGGCGGTGCCGACATCCATGCCGCGGTAGACCTGCATGGAATCTACAGAGAGAATCTCGGCATCGATCATCCGAGCCAGGTGCAAGGCGAGAGTGCTCTTACCGCTGGCTGTGGGGCCGAGCAGGAAATAGATGTCAATGGGCTTATCGTTCATGGTGCGAACTCTGGGAAGCGGTCAAGCAATTTCCTTGACCCTTATGGTAGCGGTCCCCTAAGCTACGAGCAAGGTATCGGCCAATCGAGCGGTCGAGAAAAAAAACTCAGGCTCTTATTCCAATTGTGAATCCAGCAGGGCGGGCCTGGAAGAACGATGAGCGAACGAACACGTCAAAACATTCTGGCGGCTTTTCTGGCTGGGGTGCTTGGCCTGAGCGTGGGGGCGGTGTGGTTATTCGCGGCCCAACGGCGAGAACGGATTACGGCCCTTAGCGAACCGATCCGGGTAGAGGGCTTGGGTTTTTCCATCAGCATGCCCAAAGGTTGGGAGCGAAAGGCCGTGGGCCGAACACGTTTTGGCAACGGTCTGATCTACAGACAAGCACCCAATCCCAAGGCTGGCTTGGACAAGCTCACTGCCACAACACCGCAACGGCATCTTTTTATTTTCGCTATAGTCCCAAACGCAACTGCCGAGCAGATCTTGGCCCCTTTGGATAAATTGGTCAGCTTCTGGGACATCAATCACAACCTTTTCCGCTATCTAAAACCTGAACCCTTCCCCTTCGCAGCTTGGCGTCCGGATGCTCTGGGATATGAGCGCCGCGACGGAGCCATAACTTTTGTACACATAAGGCATGGGATCAGCTTTAGGCTGATACGTTATGAGCAAATCAAGGCTCACGGCCAGGTATTCTGGTGCATTATGGCTGGTAATACTGAGTTGGACATAGCTGACAAGGCTCTGCTTGATGCGGTCTCGGAGAGTTTTAGGTTGCTGGGAGATCGTATCTGAGCTTGGATTTGATTAAGGAGTTTTGTCGTGGCGGAGAAGATTTATGACGTGATTATAGTGGGTGCCGGCCCGGCAGGTTTGGCCGCGGGTCTGTACACGGCCCGGGACCGCTATTCGACCTTGATGTTGGATAAGTACGTTCCGGGCGGGCAGATCAACCTGACTGAGCGGATCGAGAATTACCCGGGCTTTGAGCGGATATCGGGGCCGGACTTGGTGGCTAATATGGCCAAGCAGAGCCAGGAGTTCGGGGCCGAACTCAAGACCGCAGCGGAGGTCGCCGGGCTGAGACGCCGGGAGGACGGGCTGCTGGAGGTGAGTCTTAAGGACAAGGCAAAGACAATCTACCTCGCAAGAGCGGTTATCCTGGCTCCGGGGTCGGAGTATCGTAAATTAGGAGTGCCAGGCGAGGTGGAACTGACCGGGGCGGGAGTGAGCTACTGCGGTACCTGCGATGCGCCGTTCTTCAAGGACAAGCATGTGCTGACGGTGGGGGGTGGGAATGTGGCAGTGGAGGATACGATCCATCTGAGCAGGTTTGCCTCGAAGGTGACGATGATCCATCGGCGGGACGAGTTTAGAGCCACGCCCGTGCTCGTGGAGGAACTGCTGGCCACGGCCAAGAAGAGCGGGAATATCGAGATTCTGTACTCGCACACGCTTTCGGAAATTAAGGGCAGCGGAAAAGTGGAAGCTGCCCTACTGTTCAATAAGAAGACTGAAGAATCATTTGAGATAGCCGCCGATGGCGTCTTTGTCTTCGTGGGGATGGTACCTAATACCGAATTCCTGGCCGGGATAGTCGAGATAAACGAAAACGGTTATATCCGCACGCCGACAGGTCGCTTACGGACAAGCATGAAGGGGGTCTTCGTAGCGGGGGATTGCCGGGAAGGTGCGGCTATGCAACTAGCCACCGCCTGTGGAGACGGGGTCGAGGCGGCGCTTCTGGTCAGACAGTATTTTCGCGATCCGGATTTCTGGTCGGGCGGTAAAGAGACTCAGGCGGAATCCTGGGCCTGAGAGACACTTCGTGTCCGAATGGCCCTTGCTGGGGGGGCTTTGATGTGATATTATGATGCTGGTCGTGCTAGGCGGGGCGTTAGCGGTGTCCTGTAACCCGCAATCCGCTATAGCGGGGCTGAATTCTTTTCCGAGGTTGACTTGTGCGGGTCCTCTTTTTCGGCATGGGGTGTTGACAGCCAGGTCCTATGCAATAGAGCCGCTGCGAACCTGGTCAGGTCCTGACGGAAGCAGCCATAAGCGGTACGTTCTATGTGCCGTAGGGCTGCCTGGTTCGAGCTTCCAGCCGAATAATGAACCGCTTAGGCCGGTCGGAGAAAAGTGCACGACCTTTTTTTGATATCGTCGTCGCGGATACCTTCGCAGGGATTGGCAAGATGTCTTATACGGTTTTGGCCCGGCGCTATCGCTCGAACAGCTTTGAGGAGCTGGTCGGCCAGGAAGCCATTGCCAAAACACTGGTTAATGGGATCAAATCTGGGCGGATTGCCCATGCATTCTTGTTCACGGGGGTGCGGGGAGTGGGGAAGACCTCCGCGGCTCGGATCCTGGCGAAGTGTTTGAACTGTCTTCAGAGCGAGGGGCCGACGGTCAAACCGTGCCTGAGGTGCTCATCGTGCACAGCCGTCCATCAGGGAGAGGATATTGACGTTATCGAGATCGACGGGGCGTCCAACAACAGCGTGGACGATGTGCGGGACTTGCGGCAGAACGCGGCGTATCGGCCCAACCGCTCACGCTTCAAGATTTATATCATCGACGAAGTGCATATGCTATCCAACTCTGCCTTCAACGCCCTTTTGAAGATTCTGGAAGAGCCACCGGGGCACGTAAAATTTATTTTTGCAACCACTGAGCCGCAGAAAATTCCGGCGACTATTCTTTCGCGGTGCCAGCGTTATGATTTTCGA
>DAOVKO010000127.1 GCA_030631725.1 Actinomycetes bacterium
GGGCTCGGTGGGCCTCGTAGAGGACGGTGCCGCCAGGGGTTTCGTAGGCCCCGCGGCTCTTGATGCCGACGAGGCGATTCTCGACCAGGTCGGTCTGCCCGACGCCATGTCGGCCGGCGAGCTTGTTGAGTTGTTCGAGCAGTTTCCAGGCCAACATCTTTTTTCCGTTCAGGGCGACGGGAGAGCCCTTGACAAAATCGATGGTTACATACTGGGGCTTGTCCGGGGCCTTGGATACCGCCTGCGAAATAACCCACAGAGCGTCTTTGGGCTCATTGGCAAGGTCTTCGAGGTCGGCCCCTTCGTGACTGAGGTGCCAGAGATTGCGGTCGCGGCTGTAGATTTTTTTCTTGGTGGCATCGACGGCTATGTCGTGCTGGCGGGCATAGTCTACGGCGGCTTCGCGGCTGCGCAGCTCGAAGCGATCGTCCTTCCACGGGGCGATGATCTGCAGCTCCGGAGCCAGGGACATGTACGTCAGCTCAAAGCGAACCTGGTCGTTGCCCTTGCCCGTGGCCCCGTGAGCAACGGCGTCGGCACGCTCGGCCTTGGCCACGACTACCTGCTCCTTGGCAATCAAAGGCCGAGCAATCGAAGTGCCCAGCAGGTATCGGTCCTCGTACACCGCGCCACAGCGAAGCATGGGCCAAAGATAATCCTGAGCGAACTCCTGGCGTAAATCGGCGACGATACACTTGCTGGCCCCGCTGGCCAGGGCTTTCTTGCGGATGCCTTTGAGCTCCTGTCCTTGCCCGAGCTCGGCGGCAAAGGCAATTACAGGGCAGTTATAGGTTTCCCGCAGCCAAGGGAGGATAACGGAGGTGTCCAGCCCACCGCTGTACGCCAAGACGATTTTTTTGACTTTTTTTGGTTTGTCAGCCATTTGGGGTGTCTCCTGTAAGTTTTGCGTGCAAGGCGTTTATGGCCAAAATCTACGATTGAGCCGCTCGGGAAATAGCCGATATAGTCCGAACAGAGCTGGTCGCGTGCTTCGGCTGGAGCATATTAATGGGCTTGGGGGTTTTTGGCAATGGAAGGAGCATGTCTTTGGGGTGTTTTTTGTTTGACTATCGGCCGATGGATCGCTATAGTTTGCCGTTTGCCGGGCTTGGCTTCGGCAGACGTTGCTTTGTAACTTCTTTTGCCGTAGAATGTTATGAGGATTGATGGTTCTTGATGGAGTTAGCTGATCGTGGCCAAAAAGGCAAGTAGAAAGGCTAGTTCAGGCAAGGCTCGAGCCAAGAGTTCCAAGTCTAAGGCGAAGGCCAGGACCAAGAGCAAGGCCAAAACCAAGAAAGTCAAGTCGGCTAAGAAGGTATCCAAAAAAAAGGCTGCGAAGAAGAAGGCGGTCCGGGCCAAGCGGAGAAAGTCGCCGACGAAGAAGAAGTCGACGGGAGTAATTTCTACCGGTGCGGGGGCCAAACTGGCGGGTAAGGTGGGCTCAGCCCCGCCGGCGGCCAAAGCGGTTTCGGCAAGGAAAGTGCGTCATAAGTCTTCGCCGCTTGGCCCTGAAGAACTGGATGAATTCCGGACTTCACTGCTCAAGCACAGGCACGAGCTGCTGGGCAATGTCGCCCGGATGCGAGCAGAGGCTCTGGAAAAGAATCGGCAGGATGCTGCGGGTAATCTGTCAAAGTTTCCAACGAACCCGGCAGATCTAGGCAGCGATAACTACGAACTGGAATTCACGTTGAGCATGATGGAAGGCGAGCGGGAACTGCTCAAAGAAATAGATGATGCCCTCAAGCGGATTGACCAGGGCACCTATGGCATGTGTGAAGCGACCGGGGAAGTCATCGCTCGGGACCGGTTGCGATTTGAGCCCTGGGCCCGCTATACAGTTGAATACGCCAGCCTGCTGGAGAAGGGGCTGGTTTCGGCAAGCCCAGACGGGTCGGATCAGTCCGAAGAATAGTTCGAGCCCGACCGGCCAACTGCAGGGGAAAATCGCAACACCGAGCGATTACTCTTACCTATGAAACAAGCAAGATTGGGCAGAGCTGCCAGACATCCGCCAAGCCATGTGAGGTTCTGGTCGGCGGCTGGGCTAGGGGTGTTGGCAGATTTGCTGAGCAAGTGGTACGCGTGCAAAAACCTAGTGGTAGGAGAATCCCATGAGGTTATCCCGGGGATCCTAGACTGGACGCTAGGGTACAATCCGGGGATCGCTTTTGGAATTGAATTGGGCTGGTGGGTGATTCTATTCGCGGTGGTGGTGGGGATTGTTTTGGTGATGTGGCTGTTCTTCACCAGCGACAAGAGTGCGGTTTGTTATCATATTGGACTGGGGCTGATATTGGCGGGGGCTTTGGGGAACTTGGTTGATAGGCTTAGAGAGCCTCGGCAGGTGCGGGATTTTATCGATTTTAGTTTTTGGCCGACGTTCAATTTAGCCGACGCCTTGCTGTGCGTGGGTGTGGCTATGGTGGGGCTGTGGATTCTGCGGGGCCGGACGGAGCGTTCCTAACTATGAGGCGGTGATTCCAACGAAAAGAAAGAGGCAGCCCTGGTGGCAAGGGTGCCGCAGGAAATGGGCTCCGGCGGCCTAGATTTTGACGGCCACTTTTGAGCCACGGGCGTTCTGGCAGTGGAACTGGAACTCATCTTGGCCGCAGGCGTCGTCGGGGAGGATGGTAATCGTTCTGCCGGAAGATTTTTCCAACTCGGCGAGCCATTGGCGATTGGTGTTCTGGATGTGATGAGCAGCCGGTGGAGATAACCTGAGCTCCACAGAAGCGACATCATCGTGATTGAGCACCAGCTTGAGAGCACGCATGGCATCGAGAGTGACCGACTGGGCACTTTTGACCAAGCCGGCTCCGCTGCAGCGAGGACATTCCTCATAAACGCTGCTGGAAAGGCTCGGGCGCAGGCGTTGGCGAGTCATCTCGATGATGCCGAATTGACTCATACGCAGGGTTTTGGAATGGGCCCGGTCGTTTTTCATGGCTTCGTGCAAGACCTTTTCAACGTCTCGGCGGTGCTTGGCATTGATCATGTCGATGAAGTCGCAGATAATCAGTCCGCCCAGGTCGCGGAGGCGCAGCTGGCGGGCGATTTCAGGGGCAGCCTGCTTGTTAATGTTGTAAGCCATGGCTTCGGCGTTGCCGTGGGCGCGGGATTTTCCGGAGTTGACGTCGATGGCCACGAGGGCCTCGGTGGGGTCGATTACTATTGATCCGCCGCTGGGCAGAGCGACACGACGGCTGTGGATTTTGTCAATCTCGGGTTCGATTTTATACTGGTGAAAGAGGGGTTTGCTGCCATCGTATAATTTGACCTTGCGGAGCGACCGGGGCATGGCCGCCTTGAGGAAGTCGCGAATTCGTGCGGCAACGTCGGGGTTATCGGTGACAATCTGGGAGATATCGGAGCTGAAAACGTCACGGATGGTGCGGATGACCAGGTCGGACTCGCGGTAGAGCTCGCAGGGGGCCTGCTCGTTTTTGACCCGTTTGCTGACGGCTTTCCAGAGTCGCAGAAGATAATTGAGGTCGGCGTTCATGTCGCGTTTACCCCGACCGAGGCCGGCGGTGCGCACGATGAAGCCGTAGTTCTTGGGAGGTTTCAGGGATTCGAGCAGGTCCTTGAGTTGCCGGCGGTCGTCTTCGTTTTCGATTTTGCGAGAAACGCCCGAGCGGCGCATGCCGGGCATCATTATGAGAAAGCGTCCGGGTAGGGAGATATAGCTGCTGAGGGTGGGGCCCTTGGTTCCGACGCCCTGCTTGATGACCTGGACAATGATGTCCTGGCCGCGCTTCAGGCAATTTTGTATGGGCGGGCGTTGCCTGCGTGACTTCTTGCGACCGACCGGCTCGATTGACTCTGTGGAAGTCGCTTTTTTCGATGGGAAATGCTGGGAGTGCAAGTCGGAGATGTGCAGAAATCCTTGTTTGGGCAGACCGAAGTCAACAAAGGCGGCCTGGATGGACTTCTCCACATTTGTAACGCGTCCTTTGTAGATGTTTCCGACGTGGCTGGCTAAGGAGGCCCGCTCTAAGTAGAGCTCCTCGAGCTGGCCGTCCTCGAGCACGGCAATGCGGCATTCTTCGTCTTCTGCATTGATGATCATTTCTCTGGGCATAGATTACTCCTTCGCGGCCGGGTGAGTTTTCGGCCAAAGGTCTTCTTGATCATTAATCTTGAGTTGGCCCTGCTCGGCTTGCACAGGCGTGTATGTCACTTCCGTACGGACGAGCTTTGCACGGTTGGGCGGATTATCCAAATCCAACAGGGCCAGAACCTCGGCGGGCTTGGCTGAACCGGCAGGGCCACAGGCCAAGGTGAACGAGAGTTCGGTAAGGTCCGAACGCATCCGGCTCAGATAGGGACGGATGTTCACTTCTTGAGATTTAGCGTTTCGCTTTGAGAGTCGCTGGACGGGCAGGCGGCTGGAATCCAGCAGAGCCGGGATTTTGCGGGCCACCTTGTCTGCGTCCTGCTGGGATAGTTCAAGGGTATATGCGGCGGAAGTGGGCTGGGGGACTCGGGCGGGGCTGAGCCTGAAGGAACTGTGTAGTTTAATCCCAGCGGGCAGAGTCTGAGCTAATCGGGCGGCGAACTCTTCGGCGGTGCAGTTATCGGCAAGCTCGACGAGGAGCAGATCATCGCGGCAGCTTACGCCGAGAGGCCTGGGCAGCATGAGCCAGAGCCTGGGCCGAGGGTTGTAGCCCTGGCTGTAGGCTATGGGCAAGCCCGCACGCCGCACAGCTCTGGCGAACAGACGCAACATGTCATGGTGGGACAAGAAGCGTAAATCCCCGGACAGCGAAAAACTAACCCCAACTTTACCTGACAATTGAAACTCTTTTCCCGAGCCACATCCAACAGGAATCGTTCCTGCTGGACCAGAGCCCGTCATCTGGGCAGGATAAGTGGTTTCGCCTGTGGGGCGTGGCCAACCGGCCAAACCACAGTAACCCTGCCCCGCGCTGGAATATTGTCTGACCACCTAATCGGTGGTGCTAAATTCGCAAGTCGCCTCTGCCCCCCACAGGATAATAATTATATCCACTCAGACCAAATCAGGAAGGACCTTTCTGGTCTCGCGGCGGAGATAGTGGAGTATCTGCCTGTCTGTATGGAGGTCTATCACCCGCCGGGCGACCCGCTGGGCGTGCTCGAGGGTGCTGGCCCTGATGAGCCTTTTGACGGAGGGAATGGCCTGCGGGGCGACGGAAAACTGTCTGAGGCCCAGCCCCAGCAGCAGCAGGCAGAACTCCAACTCTGAGGCCATCTCTCCGCACATGGCAACGGGTATATCGTATCGTCTGCCGGCCTTGATGACGTCTCGGATCATTCTTATCAGGGCGGGATTGGCCGGGGTGAAGAGGCTCGCCACATTCTCGTTGGCCCTGTCGACGGCCAGGGTGTACTGGATCAAATCGTTGGTCCCGATACTGAAGAAGCTCGCCTCGGGAGCAAAGATAGAGGCACTCAGGGCGGCAGAGGGAGTCTCGACCATAATGCCGATCGGAATGTCACGCCGATGAGCAACGCCCTGTTCGTCCAATTCTTCGCTGACCTCGCCGAGGATCAGTCGGGCTTGGCGCAGCTCGGTGAGAGTTGTAATCAGCGGCAGAAGGATGCGGATATCGCCGTGAGCCGAGGTCCGCAGCATGGCCCGCAACTGCCTGCGGAACAGCGGCAGCCGGTCGGGCTGGAGACAGAAGCGGATGGAACGGCAGCCGAGGAAGGGATTTCTTTCGGGGGCGACGGCCCGGGCCTGAGTGTATTTATCGGCCCCCAGGTCGAGAGTGCGGATAACCAGAGGACGCTCGCCCATGACTTCCAAGGTCTTGCAGTAAGCCTGGTAGTGTTCTTCCTCGGTTGGTTCGGTCTCTCTGCCCAAGTGAAGGAACTCGGTGCGATAGAGCCCGATACCCTCGGCACCATAGTCCAGGCAGGTTTGGGCTTCGTAGGGAAACTCGATATTGCCGAGGAGTTGAATTCTTGTGCCGCATTTGGTGACGGCGGGCAAATCGCGGAGGGTCCGCAGTTCTTCTCCGAGGCTGATCAGCTCACGATCGTACTGGCGAAACTGCTCAGTAGTGGGTTGGTCGGGGTTGATGACCACGGTTCCGCGCGTACCGTCGATAATCAGCTCATCGCCGCCGCTGACCAATGCGGTAATGTCGTTGAGGCCGACGACGGCGGGAATACCCAGGGCCCTGGCGACGATAGCCGAGTGAGAGGTGCGTCCACCGGCGTCGGTGGCTATGCCCTTGACGTGGGTGTTGTCCAGATGGGCGGTCTGGGAGGGAGTAAGGTCGTGAGCAATAACCACGACGTCGGCGCTGAGGTGGCTGAGGTCCTCCCGCTTTTCACCGATGAGGTTATGGAGGATGCGGCGTTCGATGTCGTAAATA
>DAOVKO010000085.1 GCA_030631725.1 Actinomycetes bacterium
CAGCACAGACCACTATCACTATTTGCGGATAGACTCCCCACCCTACTTGCGGGCCTTTAGAGAAATCTTCCCCGTACGTAACCGCAGTGCCCCGTTAGCACATCTTTTGCTGGATCTACTGACTACCAGCGCCGGTTGCGACCGCCGCCGCCACCGCCGCCGCCACCGCCACCGCCACCGCCCCGATTGCGATCTGCTCTCGGCTTGGCCACGTTGACCGTAATAGTGCGTCCACCCAGCTCGGTGCCGTTTAGCCCCTCAATCGCGGCAGTGGCCTCCTCGTCGTTGGCCATCTCCACAAAGCCGAAGCCACGCGAGCGGCCGGTCATCCGATCGGTAACTACGTTGGCTTTGTCGACGGCCCCGAAGGCTGTAAAAGCCTCCTGCAAACCAGCGTCCGAGACGTCGAATGACAGGTTCCCTACATAAATATTCGTCATAACATTGACTCCAGGCGACGCTTCGGATTGTGATTGACAGATAATCAAACCAGAAAAATGTCGCAGTGCAGAATAAACACGGGCCGAATGCTAGCATATATCGCTTGGGATGTCAACACTATTCAGAAAAGAAATTGGCAAGTGCCGAGGATTCACCAGCTCCCCCATCTTCCCTAATTTAGCCCTGCTTTCAGTTATTCCCGTCTATAACGAGCAGGAGTGTCTGCCTGCCCTTTTCGAGCGTCTCGATCGCTTGCAGGATTCTAGATCGGAACTTATCTTGGAAATCTCGGCCAGAACCTTAATGTACACTCAGGTAGCTTCGTGCTTGCTCGGATCCCCGACGTTAGTTACAGTTGTCTTTGGCAGGCCATGACCGTTGTGGCCAAGACCTTATTTGGGAAATGTCCGGTGAAAAAGAAGGGCCCCTCAATTCAGACGGACTCACGGCAGCGCCGAACTTCGTTTCTGAAGTTGGCAGTCGTTTTAGCCGCGACAATTACACTGATGATTCTGGTGACGAGTCAGGTCTCGTGGATGAATGGGCCGGAGTATTGGAAGTGGCCCTGGAAACAGATTGAAGCACCTCGGTTTTACATTGGGATGTTTTTGGCTGCTGTCCCCCTGATCATTGCGTTGTTTCTGCAGCACGGTGGCAAGATCAGCGTTGGGCACGCTTTGGTGCTGATGATGGTGACTTGCTTGCTTTTTCAAGTGGTCGCCCTGGGTATGGAGTCTGATCCGTTTGAGTTGACGAAGATCATGCGGATTGTGGTTTCGCCGAGAGCGAGCGGCTACTTTCTGGTGGCCAGTACAGTTATGGAGAGGCCTGGTTGGCTGCAGAGCTACCCGGAGCTGATGCCGAAGCTGCCGGGGCACGTGCAGACGAAGCCTCCGGGGATTGTTCTTTACAACGCAGGGCTGATCCGGCTGTTTGGCTTTAACGATCCGGCGCGGATGCCGAGGCTGCCGATGCGCGTGCAGCCCAGGCTTTCCCGTGATGCTCTTTTGATCCGGCAGTATGACTTGAACCATGCGGCTGCGTTGATATCTGGGCTTGTGGTGGGGATACTGGCGACATTGAGCATACCTGCGACTTATTTGTTGTTGAAGGTGTTTGGTGCGGGGAGGGATTCGGCCTTTTGCGGGGCTGTGGCTATGACACTTTGTCCGGCGGTGGTCGTTCTCTTTCCCGAATTCGATCAGGTGTATCCTGTACTGACCTGCGGGCTGATTGGCTTGTGGGTTATGGCGCTGGATCAGAACAAGTTGCGGTACTCCGTTGCTTTTGGGTGCGTTTTGTCTGTGATGTGCCTGTTCGCTTACAACCTTTTGGTGCTGGGGATATTCCTGCTGGGTTTTGCCATTTTGCGGTGTCTTCGTCGGCCGAGAATGAGCGTTACGTCTGTCTTGAAACATAGCGGCATGGCGATGGGGGTATTTTTGATTTTATATTTGGCGTTGTGGACATTCACCGGTTTTGATCCTGTGGCGACGTTTAGCTCGGCCTTGAGCAATCAGGCGGAATTGCTCAAGCAGGTGGCGCGTCCTTACCCGGCTACGATTTTTTTCGACCTGACGGACTTCGCCATGGGCGCATCGTGGATCGGTTTTCTGTTGGCTGGGTATTATCTATTTGGGCGGATCCGGGAGAAGCAGTACAACAAGCTGCCGTTGGTGCTCCTGGCGTTGGGGCAGCTATTGGCCGTGGCGGTTTGTGGCCTGCTGCCCGGTGAGACGATTCGGGTATGGCTGTTTATGTTCCCGTTGTTGATGCTGCCTGTGGGGCTGGAACTGGCTAGATGGTCTTTCAAAGCCCAGCTGGCTGCCTACGCGTGCATGTGGTTGCTGATGTGTACCATCGCTGAGAACATGATGTTCATTATACCGTAAGTTTGGTGATTGACATTAAATGTGTCTAATAAGCATGGAAAACGCCGATTTGAATACTGATACACTGGGCAGGCAGCCCAGCGGGCGGTGATTGTTCTATCAGCAGCACCGGAGCGGAGAAAAAACAAATGCCCCTCATTTCCGTAGTCATTCCCGTCTATAACGAGCAGGAGTGTCTGCCTGCCCTTTTCGAGCGTCTCGATCGCTTGCAGGCTTCCGGCTCCGAACGCTATGAGTTCGTCTTCGTCGACGACGGCAGCTCCGACCAATCCCGCCGCATCATCAGCGATCTGGCCGAGCGACACCCTAACGTCAAATACGTCTTCTTCAGCCGGAATTTTGGCCATGAGATCGCCACCACTGCCGGCATCGATCACGCCACCGGCGACGCTGTCGTTATTATTGATGCCGACCTACAGGACCCGCCCGAGCTCATCCCCCAGCTCATTCAAAAATGGCAGCAGGGTTACCAGGTGGTTTACGCCCAGCGGCGATCCAGAACCGGAGAAAACATTCTCAAGCGATTTTGCGCTTGGCTCTTCTACCGCATCATCTGCCGGCTTAGTGACGTAGGTATCCCCCCTGACACCGGGGATTTCCGGCTTATGGACCGTCGCGCTGTGGAGCATTTCCGCCGTTGCCGTGAACACAGCCGCTTTGTCCGGGGCCTGGTAGCCTGGACGGGATTTCGCCAGACGGCCATCCTCTACGACCGTGACCAGCGTCACGGCGGCCAGGCCAAGTATGGCCTGTTCAAGCTCATCGTCCTAGCCTTTGACGCCGTTGTTGGCTTCTCCAACGTCCCTCTCAGGATAGGTATCTTCCTAGGCCTGCTGATCTGCACCTTGTCCCTGGCCATGGCCGTGATCATCTTCCTCCAGAAGCTCATCTGGGGCATTCCCATACAAGGCTATGCACTCTTGGCCACCGGGATGTTCTTATTGGGAGGCGTTCAGCTTTCCATGCTCGGACTCTTGGGCGAGTACATCGGACGCATATACCGCGAATCACAGCGCCGACCTTTGTACATCATCGCCGAAAAGTCCGATTCCCTCCCCAAAGGATACGATGGAGCGTGTATTGGAGGACCTGCAAACGCTACCTCGCCCCCCGACAGCGGGGCCCCCGATGGATAAGGCCCTATATGAAGAGATGTACCAGCTGGAGCAGCGCCATTGGTGGTTTGCCGCCAAGCGCCGCATCGTTCTGGCTCTCCTGGCCAAATTCCTCTGCCCCCATCGTCCCGATTCCATCGGGACGATGCGAGTTGCGGATCTAGGCTGCGGATGCGGCATGATGTTGTCAGACTTGGTTGCCAGCGGCTACGACGCTGTCGGTGTGGATGCTAGTGATCTGGCATTGGAGTTCTGCCGGGCCCGCGGTGTCCCCGCCGTCAAGGGCCGACTTCCAGGCAGAGTGGACCTGCCCGACGCCAGCCTCGATGCCGTCCTCATGCTTGATGTCCTCGAGCATATTGACGACGATAAGGGTGCCTTTGCCTCCGCTGCCAAGCTGCTCAAACCCGGCGGCATCGCCATTTGTACCGTGCCCGCATATCGCTGGTTGTGGACTGGCCGCGATAAGTTTCACCATCACAAACGCCGCTATTCCAGGCAGCTTTTTGCGCAGCTGCTGAACTCGGCTGACAATCTCCAGATTATTTTCGTCTCTTTCATGAATACTTTTTTATCCCCCCTGGCCTTTGCTCAGCGTCTGGCGATTAAGGCCCTGGCTCGAGATAACAAGCCGACGGACCTGAGTATTCCCCGCTTTGGCTTGAACCGCCTGCTGCAAGCCATCTTCCAGGCCGAGCGACACTTCCTGATAAGGCGATTGTGTATGCCTTTTGGTCTCTCGCTGGTGGCCGTTGCGCAAAAGCTCACCCCAGCTGGCGGCACCGCCGCAGGAGACCTGTGAATCGCTGTATCTTGTTTGTCACCCGGGATAACCGGGCTCAAGGCCCACCATAATTGGAGGACTTGGCAGGGTGGCCAGACAGTTATCCAAAGAATCCCCACCGGAAAAGCGACCAAATGCACCTGAGGAGAATGCACGTCAGGCTACTGCCCTGCTGGCCTTTTTGAAAAAGTATGGATTGCTAGGCGCCTTGCTTGTGGCCTATTTCGTTATGGCTCTAAGCAGCGTGGCCGACAAATCCACCACCTACGACGAGATGGCTCATCTCACCGCTGGCTACAGCTACTGGTTAGACAACGATTATCGCCTTGCGCCCGAGGCTGGCAATCTCGGCCAACGCTGGTTCGCCCTGCCCCTTCTCTTGGGTGACTATCAGCTTCCTTCCAAGCATCAGCCCAGCTGGTGGACATCCGATTACTGGGTCTTTGGACGGGAGTTCTTCTATGGGCTTGGCAACGACCTGGAGGCCATGCTTTTCGCCGGACGCACCATGGCCGCCCTGCTTGGTGTTGCTCTATGCCTTGTGGTTTACCGTTGCTCCAGCAGTTTATTCGGCCGTGTTGGTGGCCTGATCTCTTTGGCGCTCTGTGCCTTCAGTCCGACCGTTTTGGCCCATGGCCGATTGATCACCCTCGACGTACCTGCCGCATTATTCTTTCTGCTTTTCGTGTGGCGGTTTTGGATTCTGCTGCACAGGATAACCCCCTGGACGCTGCTCTGGAGTTGCCTGGCGATAGCCGGCCTTCTCCTGACCAAGATGTCAGGGGTCCTGGCCATTCCCATAGCTCTTATCCTGCTAACAATCCGCCTATTGTCTAAAGAACCGCTTACAATTGCCATCGGCCAGCCGAGAAAAGTCCAAAGCCGATTGCGTTTGTTGAGGGCTTTTGGGGCCGCAGCGGTCTTGCATGTCTTCGTTTGTTTTTTCGCCATATGGGCCCTCAACGGCTTTCGCTACTCCGCTATGAAGCAATCCGTGGCAGGAAGGGATCGACTGTTGGAACCTTGGTGGCAATTGGTGAATGATTCCGGCGCGGTCGCTTCGACCCTGAATTTCGCTCGTGATAACCGGCTCTTGCCCGAGGCCTACCTGCACGGCTTTGCCTACGTCCTCAAGTACTCCCAGGTCCGCACAGCCTTTCTTGATGGAGACACTAGCGATTACGGTTGGCGATCTTTCTTCATCTATTGTCTTTTCTATAAAACGCCTCTGTCACTGTTTCTGATACTGGCCATTTCTTTCCTGGCCGTCGTGAGCGTCCGGCCCTCCCCACCAGTTGCCGCCCAGCGCCGGGCTGCCCACTCCATCCTTCCCTCGCTTTATCACACCGCACCTATTTGGGTGCTATTTGTCATCTACTGGGCAGTTGCCATCAACGCCAAGATCAACCTCGGCCAGCGCCATATCCTACCGACCTACCCCCCCATGTTCATCCTGGCCGGGGCCGCGGCGTTCTGGTTCAAACAGAGGCACCCAGTCGCCCTGGCGTTGAAGGCCCTGGCTGTCTTGGCTGTCCTGGTCCTCATTGTGCAGTCCCTCCTGATTTGGCCGCACTACTTGGCCTTCTTCAATTCCCTTGCCGGAGGCCCCAAAAACGGTTACCGACACCTGGTCGACAGCTCCCTGGATTGGGGCCAGGACTTGCCCGGCCTGAAAAAATGGCTCGACCGTCACAAGGACGAATCACCCGTCTATCTCTCATATTTCGGAACCGGCGACCCCCGGTACTACGGCATTTCCGCCAAGCTCCTGCCCGCAAGACCCGACGAGCATAAGCGACAATCGGCCATTCGTCTGACTGCCGGTACATATTGCATCAGTGCCACCCGTCTGCAATTGACTAAGCCCGTGGTCGGACCCTGGTCAACATCTCACGAAAACAAGTACCAGCAGCTCCTGAGCCTAGCCAGACAATACGCCCAAGCCACCAACGGCAGAACCGGCCCGCCTCAGCCCGTTCTCGGACGCTCCGCTGCTTACTGGCGCAGAGTTTTCTCCGCCTTTGACCACTTTCGTTTCGCCAGGCTCGCCGCCTTTCTCCGACAGCGAGAACCAGACGATTCTGTGGGATATTCGATTCTGATCTATCGCCTCACTGACCAGGACATTAATCAGGCTCTATTTGGCCCTCCTGTTGAACTCTCCACGAATTGACCAGCTCGCCTAGGCCATTGAAACCGTTACTCACGTCTCTTATAATCCAATCTGGATCTCGCCGATGATTCTTTTGGGAGACTGTTTCGCTGCGACTCTTCCAGCACTATTAGGAGATACTGATGACCGCCGCGAATCAGTTGAATCCCCCTGCCCGATTCCTTATGGGTCCGGGCCCCAGCGACGTCCACCCCCGGGTCCTCAAAGCCATGGCCACCCCGCTCATCGGCCACCTCGACCCCCAGTTCATCCACATCATGGATGCCGTAAAGGACATGCTCCGCCAGCTCTTCAAAACCAAAAACGAACTGACCATCCCCGTTTCCGCCACCGGCAGCGCCGGCATGGAAACCTGCTTCGTCAATCTCCTCGAGCCCGGCGACACCGCTCTGGTCTGCGTCAACGGCGTCTTCGGCAACCGCATGTCTGACATCGTCGAACGCTGCGGCGCCAAGCTCGTTCGCATCGACGCAGCCTGGGGAAGTCCCATTGACCCTGACCAGGTGAAGCAGGCCCTGCAAAAACGCAGCCCAAAATTGGTGGCCATCGTCCACGCCGAGACCTCTACCGGCGTCCTTGGGCCCCTCGAACAGATCAGCAAAATCGTCCACGATGCCGGCGCCCTCTTCCTCGTCGACACCGTTACCTCTCTGGCTGGAACCGACGTCCGCGTCGATGATTGGCAAATCGACGCCGTTTACAGTGGCACCCAGAAATGCATCTCTGCCCCGCCAGGCCTTTCTCCCGTCTCCTTCAGCCCCGCTGCCGTCGAAGCCATGGAAAAAAGAAAAACCAAAGTCCAGAGCTGGTATCTCGACATGACCATGGTCAGAAACTACTGGGCCGGCGCCAAACGCGTCTATCATCACACCGCACCGGTTAGCATGGTCTATTCTCTCTATGAAGCCCTCAGGCTCATCTTCGAAGAGGGCCTCGAAGCACGCTTCGAACGCCACCGCCGAAATCACCAACTGCTCCGCGACGGCCTTGAAGAACTCGGATTCGAGTTCATCGTCCCCCCCGACTATCGCCTGCCAATGCTCAATGCCGTAAAGCTCCCCCCAACCATCGACGACGCTCCCGTTCGCAGCCAACTGCTCAACGAATATAATATCGAAGTCGGCGGCGGACTCGGCGACTTCGCCGGCAAAATCTGGCGAGTAGGTCTCATGGGCTGCAGTTGTACCAAGAACCACGTCAACATGTTCCTGGCCGCCTTGCGACAAATCATCAAGTAATTCAGAGGTCCAAACCAAAATGACAGAACAGAACAGACCGACCGATTTTCTACAAGACCTTCACCAGCAAATCAGGGGAGAGGTGTTCTCCGACCCCATGACCCTCGGCCTCTATGCCACCGACGCCAGCATCTACCAGATCACACCCCTGGCTGTTGTCGTCCCCCGCGACTGCGATGACGTCCTCGCTGCCCTCCGGATTGCCGCCAGCCATCGCGTCAGCATCCTGCCCCGCGGCTCGGGCACCAGTCTCAACGGCCAGGCCGTCGGCGCCTCTATGATCCTCGATTTCACCAAGTACATGGACCGAATCCTTGAGCTAAACATCAAGGAAAAATGGGTCCGTGTTCAGTCGGGCATCGTCCTTGACCAGCTCAACGCCGCGCTGGCCCCCCATGGCCTGCACTTCGCCCCCGACCCCGCCACCAGCAATCGGGCCACTATTGGCGGAATGATCGGCAACAACTCCTCCGGAACCAAGAGCATCGTCTATGGTACCACCCGCGAGCACCTCCTCGAGCTCAAGGTCGTCCTCTCCGACAGTACGCTTATGGAGTTGGCCCCAATGGCCCGCGACAAGTTCGATGCCCAGCCAAAAATCCTCAGCAGTTTCAAGAAAATCATCGATGCCAACCGCGACGGGATCGAAAAGAGATTCCCCAAGGTGATGCGCCGCGTCCAGGGATACAACCTCGACTC
>DAOVKO010000135.1 GCA_030631725.1 Actinomycetes bacterium
ACCGCATCGGGTGCTGCTGATTGGGGTGCTGTTCATTCTGTGCTGGGCGGGATTGTATTTCAGCTTTTTCGGCATTGCCCCGAGTGGCCTGAGCAGCCAGGAGATGCTCGAATACGAGCCTCAGTTCGCAGAGTGCCTGCACTTTAGCGCGGTTACGTTCACCACCCTGGGGTACGGCGATTTGATTCCCAAACCCGGTTTTCGCTTCTGGGCCGATATGGAGGCCCTTTCGGGAGCAGCTTTGATGGCACTCTTTGTGGTGGGCCTGACCCGTAAGTACGTCTTGTGAGCGGCAGGGCAGCTAAGGCACTCTAATGCTCTGTTGAAAGCCTCTTTCTGTCATTGCGAGGCCCCAGAGGGGCCGTGGCAATCTCGACTTCTGAGCTTTGAGATTGCTTCGCGGAGTTTATGCTGAGCAAAGCGAAGTGCTCGCAATGACCCGGCCCGATATCTTTTCAACGGAGCATTAGAGTGCCTAAGTAGTGGCAGGCGGATTTGGGCCCAGAAGGCCGCCGGAAAATAAAACTATTTCCGAAAAAGAATTGATTTGACTTTTCTGAGCATTTCCCCCAAGATATCCCCGCAGTGGCTGCACGGAACGCAGTCCTCTTTTTCAGGATTTGCGACGTCTGTCCAGTTTGGTTGAGAGTCAATCGCATTGGAGCGTCGCTGGGAGTCTCTCTTATGTTGAACATTTATGTAGGCAACCTGTCGTACGACATGACAGACGCCAAGTTGCAAGAAGCATTCTCCGCCCACGGCTCTGTCGACCAGGCCAAGGTCATTGTCGACCGGGTTACTGGTCGCTCGAGAGGCTTTGGTTTCGTCGAAATGACCAACGACGACGAGGGCCGGGCCGCCATCGAAGCTATGAACGGCCAGGAGATAGATGGCCGAGCCCTGGTTGTCAACGAAGCACGCCCTAAACGCTAGGCCTTTTCCGCCTGGTCCCGCGTGGCCGATCCCTACCATCGGCTACGGCAGGTGTGCTTTGGTAAGTTCGGGTCCTTTGTTTGCCGACTGTTGAGTCCTTTCGGGGGATCTCGCAGAACTTATCTTCGACCGCCCAGTGTGGATGCTGTATAACCGCTGGTCTACTTGAGGCTCATCCGTCCCGGGCCGGTGACGGTAGTCTGTCCAAAGCTTTGCTTGGAACAGCATGATCGGTTTGTCGGTCACAGAAGGTTTATCAGTATTGGCTTGAGCAGCTTCTTGAGGATGCAGAGCATTACGATTTCCAGCAGGGCCACCGCCACCGTCACCAGATGCCATTCGCTCAGCACGAGTCCCAGGGCCAGACTAGCCGCCGGGGGATGCTCGGTGTTGGTGACCACCATACCGAACATAGCCAAGCCGATGGCCAAGCCTCCGAAAATCACGTCGGAGTGGCTCTGCAGGAAATTGACCGAGTCCGGCCAGGGCACCTTGGCCAGCCAGTAGCAGAGCGTCCCGGCGGCAATGCCCACGATGTAGCCGCCGATTAGAAACCTGGGGCTGGAGGCTCGATGGTGCGGCACACAAAAGGCGATGAAACAGCTGGCCCCCAGCGAGGCGATCACCACCTTGTTGACTATGGTGTTCAGCAGCATCAGCACCAGCATGGCTGAGGCTGTGGCCAATATGCACTGCAGCAGATAGCGCAGCTTGTTCTTCGAGAATCGTCTGTCGAATGGAAGCATTGGACCGGTCCTCTTATGAGTTGCCGTAGTCAGCCTTTTCTGATACTAGTGAGAGAATGTTAGGCAAATTCCCCCGTCTTGGGAAGGGCTTTTTACGGACGGCGGAGCTGCTCAGGAATTCCTTGTGTAAATCCCTGGACCCCGGCACACTTTTTCGCCGATAACCCTGTGGGGTATAAGAAGCTAAGCAAAACCTGGGTGTATGGTTATGGTCAAACATCTGGCATATTCATTTGCCGTGGTTATGGCAGTTTTGCTCCCTTTGGCCGGCTGTGTATCTCCCGGCCCGCTCGACTCGAGCGATCTGGGGCGTTCCCAGCGGGCCCTGGCCGAACGCGGGCCCCAAGATCGACTGGCTCAGGAAGGATTGGGGGCACTGAAACCTCAGCCCACCCCAGCTCTGCCTGCATTGGAAGTCGTCCACGATGAGCAAACCGGCAGGAAAAGCATCAACCTCAGCCTCGAGCAGGCCGTCATGCGGGCCTTGGTCAATAACCTCGACATACGGGTGGTCAGTTTTGACTCGGCCATATCCCGCCAGCAGATAATCGAGGCGGCCGGGGAGTTCGACTACACCGTTTTCGGCGAGACCACGTACACCAAAGAGGATGTCCGCACCGCCTCGACGTTTGCGGCAGGTCAGTCTAAAACGTATGCCTTCGAGGCCGGCGTCAAACAGAAGTTTGTTACCGGAACCGAGTGGGCCCTCACCTGGGCCCTGGTTCGGGCCTGGGATAATCGTCCTAATATTGCCGGAGTAATCAGCACCCTGCAACCTCGCTACGAACCGACGCTGGTATTTCAGATAACTCAGCCCTTGCTCCGGGATGCCTGGACGAAAGTGAACCTGGCCGATGTGCGCATAGCCAGACTGAATCAAGAATTCGCCATGGCCCAGTTCCGCCAGAAACTCGAGGAGGTGGCCACGGACGTTATTTCCACCTATTGGTCCCTGGTCCAGGCCAGACGAGAAGTGGAGATTGCCGAATCTCTGTTGGATTTAACCGAGAAGACGCTTACACGTGTTCGCGGCCGACAGGAGTTCGATGCCACTGCAGTGCAGGTCACACAGGCCGAAGGAAAGGTCGAGTCCCGCCGGGCCGTCCTGATCCAAGCCCGGAAAACCGTCAAAGATGTCCAGGAAAGGTTGGCCCGATTACTGGCTGATGCCCAGCTTAACGTGCTGGGCAAATATGAAATCGTTCCTGCCGACACGCCGGCATCCAACTTAGTGGATATCGACACCGAACAGTACTTGGAGACAGCCCTGAAACGCAATCCGGTTCTGGAGCAGGCCCGCCTGGCCATTGAAATAGCGGATATCAATGTCGATGTCGCCGAGCATCAAAAGCTTCCGCAGCTGAACTTGACCGCTTCAGCCGCCTTGCAGGGGCTCGATGATTCCCCGGGCGATGCTCATGATTGGCTCTACACCGGCAACTACTTCGGTTGGAGCGCCGGTCTGGTTCTGGAATATCCGCTGGGCAACCGCCAGCGCCAGGCTCAACTGCTCCGCCGTAAGTATGAGCGTCTCAAAGCCATCACCTCTCTGCAGAACTTTTCCGATCAGGTGGCCCTGCTGGTAACCGAACGCATCAGGCAGGTGGATAACAGCCATCAGCAATGGCAGGTCCAGCAGGTAGCGGCCGTGGCTGCTGCGGCGCAACTGAAGGCCCTGGAAGATACCGAGGATATTCGAGGTAAACTCACGCCCGAGTTTCTCATGGTCAAGCTGCAGGCTCAGGAAGACCTGGCTCGAGCCGAGCAGGCCGAGCAGCAAGCCATCGTCGATTACAATATCGCCCTTGTGGAATTGGCCCGGGCCGCCGGTACCGTCATGGAGTTGTACCCCGTCAAGAGTGCCCTGCCTTTTGTCGCCGGCGAGTGAGTTTGCCCATCCCTCTGATGCCAGCCAGACCGCTCCGGTCGAATCCACCACGACCGCAGAAGACGAATCAACCGTCACACCATAGAACTGGAGTTTTTCAGGTGGGAATCGGAGCGGGGCTCAGATACTTGGCTATTATTTCACGCAATTTTCCAAAGTGAATTGGCTTTGAAATGTAGCCATCAAAACCGGCTGCCAGGCACTCCTGAGCATCGCTCTCCATCGCATAGGCGGTAAGGGCAATAATGGGTGTCTTTATCTGCTTGCCCCGCAAAATCCTGACGGCCTCGTAGCCGGTCATGTTCGGCATCTGGATATCCATTAGTATCAGATCAAACGATTCGGCTGTTGCCCTATCTACCGCTTGCTGTCCGTCCTCAACTGCGATGGCCTCCAGACCCATTTTCTCCAGCAGCTGTTCGATGAGTTTGAGGTTGGATGATTTATCCTCAGCAATCAGAACCAGACCCGTAAACTGGCCATACTCCGCTTCCACCTCGCTCTGCTCGGGCCCGGGCCATTCGTCTTGCTCGGCCGCCACCTCCGACGCGTCCTCAATTCGGCTGGGAATAATCAGCGAAAAGACCGATCCCTTTCCAGGTTCGCTTTGAACCAGGATTTCTCCGCCCAAGATCTCGGCCAGGCGTTTGGTGATGGCCAGTCCCAGCCCCGTGCCTTCGTATTTCCGCGAGCTGCTGCCGTCTGCCTGCCGGAAGGAATCGAAAATCACTTCCTGCTCGTCGGCCCCGATGCCGATCCCCGTATCCTCCACATCAAAACGGATGAAGGAACTCTCTGCGTTTTCCACGGATACTCTTACATACACGTGCCCCTTCTCGGTGAACTTGATGGCGTTGTTAACCAGGTTAATCAGACACTGTCGAAGTCGTGCCGGATCCGTCCTGATTGTCTTGGGCAACTCGCCCTGCGGCACGATCTCAAATTCCAGCCCCTTCTTCGTGGCCTGCGGGCGCAGCAGCGAATCAACACTGGCCAGTATCTCTTCCAGGGAACATTCGATAATTTCGATATCGAGCCTGCCAGCCTCGATCTTCGAAAAGTCCAGGATGTCCTCTATCAGGGCCAAGAGGCTTTGCCCCGACCTGTTAATGGTATCCACCCATTCTTTCTGTTCGTCGCTGAGTTCTTCTTGTTGCAAGAGCTCGCTGAAACCCAGGATGCCGTTTAGGGGCGTGCGTATCTCATGGCTCATGTTGGCCAGAAACTCGCTCTTGGCCCGATCCGCCGCCATGGCCTCGTGTGCCAGCAGCTTGGCCCGCTCCGTCGAAGCTTCCAGGTCCGTGTTGATTTGTTCAACTTCATTCCTGGCCTTTTCTGCCTGTTCCTTGGCCTGTCGCAGATCCTCCTGGGCCCGCTTCCTTTCCAAGGAATATCTGATGGTCCGAAGCAGCAGCTCGTGGGAATACTCGGTCTTGACCAGGTAATCACTGGCCCCAACCTTTATGGCCTCAACACCCATATTCTCGTCCACAAGGACGGTCAGTACCACAACGGGTATCTGGGGGTAGAGGCGGCAGACTTGGTCAACTGTTTTAAGGCCCTGGCTGTCGGGGAGTAACAAATCGAGCAGGACCATGTCAAAGTTACGACTGTCCAGACGTTTCAGGGCCTCGGCCAGGTTCTCGGCCGTCTCGACGGCAAACTCCATGGGCTGCCGTGATTTCGCCAGGGCTAGCTTTACCAGCCGGCAATCACCCGGGTCATCTTCTACCAGCAGAATGTTTATCTTTTCCACATCCATCTTGACTACACTTTGGTCCTAGCTTCCCGCACTAGCCTGCAGATGACAAACCAGTACTCTTCAAGATCGTGCATCACTTCCCGGAAACCTTCCAGGCTCACGGGCTTCTTAATGTAGCCGGCTGCGTGCAATTTGTAGCTTTCGAGAATATCCTGCTCCGAATCCGAGGTCGTCAGAATCACCACCGGGATAGTGTCCAATTGGTCATCTTCCTTGATACGCCGTAAGAACTCCTTGCCTCCCATGCCCGGCATATTCAGATCAAGCAAAATCAGATCTATTGCCTGGCACTCATTATCGCCGGCTTTGCTGCGCGAAAGATAATCCAGAGCTTCCTCTCCAGTTTCCACAACAAAAACATCATTGCTTATCCTCTGACCTTCTAACGAGAGCTTGATCAGTTTCTGATCGCCCAAATCATCTTCCACCAACAGTATCGTTGCTGGTTCTAGGTCTTCCATCTTTGTCCCCTTTTTGCTTCTCGACCATCTTATCCTTGGACCACGTGCTGCAGCCGTTCTGCTGATTCTTCTTCCTGCTTTGCCAACGAGAGGGTGAACCAGAAGGTCGCCCCTTGGCCCTGCTTCGATTCGACTCCGATCTGCCCGCCGTGTTTTTCCACTATCTTCTTACAGACAGCCAGACCGATCCCTGCT
>DAOVKO010000154.1 GCA_030631725.1 Actinomycetes bacterium
ATCATAACCTGCTCCGCCGCAAAGCCGCTGCGTCTGATTGCCGCTTGCCCCATGTATTTGCAAGGCTTTCCCAGGACCACGTCCGGCTCTTGACCGGTGGTCGCACAGATTGCTGCGGTGATCGCCCCGCAGTCCGGCCAAAAACCTTCCGTCCCGGGCATAGCTACGTCCGGGTGCGTCGCCAGCCACTTACAACCTCCCTCGATTGCAAAGCAAGCCGCCTTGAGCCGTTCGTAGCACAGTTCCGTATCGAAGCCCACCACCACGCAGTCCGGATTCTCATCCGTTAGCTTCAACCCCTTCTCCAAAAGGGCCTCCCGCAGGGCCTTGGCCCCCAAAACCATTACTGAGCCGCACTTCCACTCTTCTTTCAGGAACTCAGCCGCCACCTCCGCGCTGCTGAGAATGTTCTGGGCTTCCACTGGCAGTCCAGCTCCGCTTAGACGCTCAGCATGTTCAGCCAGGCTGATCGAGTTGTTGTTGGTTACCACCAGGAAGCTCCGCCCGCTCTGTTCGATAGCTTCGAACAGTCGCTCCGCACCGGGCGTGCGCTCTTGCCCCACGATGATCGTACCGTCGATATCCAAGAGCAGGCAGCGAACTTTCCCGAGGATGTTTGCTTGCTCAAACCTCTCGCTGGCAGGTGCCTTCAATTCTGGTCTCTATTGTTTGGGGGATTGTCCTTGATCGGTTTTCCTGACTGGCTTGCCCACTCGCCGCGACTTGACCGGGGCCTTGAAGATCGACTGCGTCTTAGCCATTGCCAGTTCCTCCGGGAACGCATGGCAGGTGGTAACATGCAACTCCCTCTCCCGGGCCTCGACCTCCACGTAGCCAAACCGCGACTCAGCCATATCAGCCCTGCCGTGCAGAACCAGCGTCCCTCGGCTCTGCGCCCTGGCCAGTACGTCCTGATAAACACTGGCAAAGACCTTCTTGCTCATCCGCTCCACTTGCCCGGCCATCACGTATCCCAACCCTTCTGCACAACGCTGTCGGCAGGTTCTTTCACCTCGCAGAGGAAATTTCTGAAGCACCCCACGACGCGGACGCAGCCCATTTCCGCCTCCCAGTACTTCTACCATAAACAGCTTCTTCCAGCAGAACGTTACCACGTGTCCGCCTTCGACCAGCCAGACACTCGCCCAGTACATCCGCTCTTCTATATCCTGTCGGTGATCGATATTGAACAATTCCGGGTGGGCCGGACGATTATATAATCCAAATTGCAGATCCCCCGCGTATACTCGCTGGTCAGATACGCTCATCAGTTGCTCCGCTCGATTACCGCTGCCAAAGCCGTTCATCTCCGCAGAATTGCCAGGCCGCATTCTACCAAATCTCTGCACATTGACCAAGCAAAATCTGCCCTCTAACCGCATATTTCGCATCTTTAAATTGAAAGCTTGCCCGGACCAATGCCCGCCGAAACCAAGGCGGCTTTGTTCCAAATTGAACCGCATCAGAGCCCTTCTTTTGCTAACTATTGCTCTCAAAAGCTCTTGTTGCCGGCTGTCCCAACGCCCCCAGGCTGCATCCTGGGGGAGCTTCGAACCCTAAACCTCCCTGCCAAAAAATTGAGCCGCCCTGTGCCAGCAGGACGGCTCCAATGCTAACCTTTTTTCTCTCCGCACTGACCAAATACTTGGTCTCTTCTCCATTCTCGGGCGTGATCTTACCGCCGGCCAGTGCGGTATTTTCGCATTACTCTCACGCTCACAGTCATTAAGCCGCCGCCTGTCAGCACCACCAGCGTCGCCGGCTCCGGGCTCAGCACCGGCTCGCCCCACCAAGCCTCGATCACCGTGCCCCCCAAACTGGCTCTTTCCACCACAACCACATCCCTCGCGAGCCTATTGAGGGACCCCATCTTTTCTCCCGCGCTTCTCTCGGGCACAGCCTCCAGCGGCAGTTCGGCATAGACCGAACAAACCACCGTCAAAACTCCCAGCAGACACCAGATAATTACCTTGCCAATTGATTTCCGCATCGTGTTCTCCCATCCTGATCTGCACCTGCTCATCAGTTGTCCTTCAGGCCGGACACTCAAGCACATAGCTCTAACGATACTGCCGCTTTGAGCACTTGGTTTTTTTGGCTGCTTGGTACGGATGGTTGCCGACGGATTCTCGATCCGCAGCTCTGGACGTGACAGATCTTTGCTCTGCCCGGCAACGCTTCTCTCAAGAGGGGGAAAACGACTCTTGTTTCCTGCTTCTCGACCTCTTACTTCTCTCTCTCGGCTGTAAGTTTGTCTTTAGCAGAATGGTTTTCTTAGCCGTCAATTGAAGACTACCTCAGGAAAGCCCCTCTGGCAAATCCGCGCAAAAAAAAACTCCATATCCCCCCTATCAAACCCCCAGAAACGATTTTATCGACCCGTTCCTGCGAAAATGGCCCTAAAACTTCGGCCTCCTCGATCGCCCTTTCCGCCGCTTCTTCTTGCCTCTGCTAAGCGACCTGCTCGAACCCTGCCCCGCATTCCCTCCCGAACCCGCTTTGCCAAGAATCGGCGTCTCCCGCAGCTTGGCTAATTTGTCCCGCAGTTTCGCTGCCCGCTCGAATTCCAGATTATCAGCGGCTTCGAGCATCTCTTTTTCCAGCATGTTTTCCAACTCCGCCCGCTCGTAATCATCTTCCTCGATCCCCGCCGCCTGCCTCGCTATCCGGTCAGCATCCAATTCCGACTCCAAACTTCGCCGAATCTCCTTAACAATCGTCTGCGGAGTAATGTTGTGCTTGCGATTGTACTCTTCCTGCAACTGCCGCCGCCGATTCGTCTCATCGATAGCCCTTTGCATCGACCCCGTAATCCTATCCGCATAGAGAACTACCTCTGCATTCACGTTCCTCGCCGTCCGCCCGATAGTCTGCACCAGCGATGTCTCCGATCGCAAGAACCCCTCCTTGTCCGCATCCAGTATCGCCACCAGCGAAACCTCCGGCAAATCCAGCCCTTCCCGCAGCAAATTCACCCCGATCAACGTATCAAAAGCCCCGCCCCGCAGATTCCGCAGAATCTCCACCCGTTCCAGCGTGTCGATCTCACTGTGCAGATACTCCACCCGCAGACCCTCCGACCGGTAGTAATCCGTAAGGTCTTCCGCCAGTCGCTTGGTCAGCGTCGTCACCAGCACCCGCTCGCCCACTGCTGCCCGCTCTTTGATCCGTTCCAGCAAGTCAGCCACCTGAGTGCTCGCACTTTCCACCGTAACCTTCGGGTCCACCAGCCCCGTGGGCCTGATTACCTGTTCGATCACCTGCCCTTCGCACAGTTGCAGCTCATAATCCGCCGGCGTCGCCGAAACAAAAACCACCTTCTTCCACCGCTCGGCAAATTCCTCGAACCGCAATGGCCGATTGTCCAACGCGCTGGGCAGACGAAACCCGTGCTCCACCAGCGTTTCCTTCCGATGCCGATCCCCTACCCACATTGCTCGCAACTGCGGAACAGTCACGTGAGACTCATCGATAAACAGCAGGTAATCTTCGGGAAAGTAGTCTATCAGCGTAAAGGGCCTGGCCCCCGGCTCCAAACCCGCCAAATGCCTCGCATAGTTTTCTATCCCCGAGCAGTAGCCCACCTCTCTGATCATCTCCATGTCGTAATTCGTCCGGGCCAACAGCCGCTGGGCTTCCAGCAACTTGCCCTCCTGTCTCAGCTCTATCACCCGCTCTTCCAATTCAACCTTGATACCTGCCAAGGCCCCCTCGATCCGGTCTTCCGGCATCACATAGTGTGCCGCCGGGAAAATAAATATCTGCCGAGGCTCCGACAGCGTCTTGCCCGTCAGCGGCGCAATTGCTGCTATACTCTCGATCTCGTCCCCGAAAAACTCCACTCGATAAGCAAACTGCTCGTATGCCGGATATATCTCCACCGTATCCCCGCGCACTCTGAACGTCCCCCGCTTGAAGTCATAATCGTTGCGGCTGTACTGAATGTCCGCCAGCCGACGCAGCAGTTCGTTCCGCTCCACATTCAGCCCCACGGAAATGCCCACTACCATCCGCTTATAGTCTTCCGGCGAGCCCAGCCCAAAAATACACGACACGCTGGCCACGATCAGCGTGTCCCGTCGGCTGGTCAAGGCACTCGTTGCCGCCAATCTCAGCCGGTCCAAATCATCATTTCGGCTCGCATCCTTTTCTATGTAGATATCTCGCTGCGGAATGTAGGCCTCCGGCTGATAGTAGTCGTAATAGCTGACGAAGTATTCGACCGCATTCTTCGGAAAAAATTCTTTGAATTCCTCGAAGAGTTGGGCCGCCAGCGTCTTGTTATGGCTAATCACCAATATGGGCCGATTCAGCCTCGCCGCCACCTGGGCCATGGTGAACGTCTTGCCCGAGCCCGTCACTCCCAGCAGACAGCAGTACCGCTTACCCGACCCCAGCTCCTTGACCAGGGCCTCGATAGCCTGCGGCTGATCCCCACGAGGCTCCATTTGTGTAATCAGCTCAAAAGCTCTCCCAGCCATAACCACTCCCGCCGCTATTGTCCCGGGCAATATTGTCACTGCCCCATCCTTCTACTATAGGAGCTCCATTTGCCACATTCAAGCGCCTCTCCCTTCCCGGAAGCCTTAATGCACTCAAGATTAACGAGGTCTTTGTTTAGCCCCCAGGTTCCGACCACAGCTCCCTACAGGAAGGACGCTACGCGTTATCCTGGGGGTTTTTTATTGCTTTGTCCCTCAAGCCTCAAGCCTCAGGCCTCAGGCCTTTCTCTGTGCTTTTCTTCACCCCGTGATTTCCCCAACACGAAGTGTCCTTCGGAAACATTTATGCACCCCTGCCTAGCCCTGTCGGCTCGCTGAGGTCTTTTTTAAAATATCCGTCACACTCACCCCCCAGACCTCGTCTTAGCTTACAGAATAGCCTACCTGGAGGAGAGAGAGTATGGAGCCTATTCAGGCCCCCACAGCTTCTGCGCACTTATCCGCCGACGATTCTTTCGAGAGTTTGATCCGCCAAGCCCAGTCCGGCGACCAGTCGGCCTTTAACCGCTTGTACGAGTCCTTTCGCCCCCGCGTGGCCAAGTTCCTATATAATGCCACCGGCGATTACTGGCTTGCCGACGAACTCACTAACGACACTTTCCTCCGCACCCATCGAGCCTTACCAACTCTAAAACAGCACCAGGAGTCCAGCTTCTTATCTTTCTTATTCCGCACCGCAGCCAATTTGCTTTGTGACCATCGCCGAGGAAAGCATCTACCC
>DAOVKO010000053.1 GCA_030631725.1 Actinomycetes bacterium
CGATGGGATAGACCACGGCAGTGCCGACGCCGCCTCCGACGCAAACTGCGTGGCCGAAGCTGTCCAAATGCGTGGGTCTGCCCAAGGGGCCAACTACATCCCGGATGGCTTGGCCCGGCTCGAGCGAAACAAGCTGGCCGGTCGTCTTACCCACCGCCTGGACGATCAAGCGGATAGTACCTGCCGAAGGATCGGCATCAGCAATGGTCAGCGGCAGGCGTTCGCCACCCTCAGCTATACGTAAGATGATAAATTGTCCAGGCTTACGGACTTTGGCGACTCGCGGAGCCAGTACGCAGATGCTGACCACATCGGGAGCTAAAACCTGCTTTTCAACGATTTCATGGGCGACCACGGGCAACTACCTTAATCCATAGTCAGATCGGTACCGTATAAGGTGTTAAACAAGCCTTAATACAGCAAAAACACGGCTAAAACAAGAGCCAATAAACGATTGCTGGGCATAACGTCTTGTGGGCTGTGTCTTTCCAGTCGATAATCAGACCAGATGTGCAGGCCAACAGCAAAGGAATTGACAGCATCCTATTAATATGAAGACATGGCGGCGAATAACTGGACTGTGGGGCTTACTGGCGGTACTGGTGTTGGTGCTGGTCTGGGCCCTGAGCCTGCAGGCGGGCGATGCAGGCAGCCAGGCGAGCCCTCAAACAGTTCAGTTGGAGCAGCGGGAACAGCAGGCCAAGCAGGTGCAACGGGAGCACCTGGTGATCCTGCATGTGAACGATACCCACGGGCACTTGGCTCCGCACAAGGTAAAGGGACGCAGTGTCGGTGGAATTGCCCGGGCCGCTGGGCTGGTAAAGCAGATTCGCAGCAAAAACCCAGGCCGAGTACTGCTGGTCCACGCCGGCGATGTGTTTTCCCGAGGCGATGCGGTTACGAATCGCTACAGGGGGCAGGCCAACATTGATCTGATGAACCGCATGGGCTACGACGCCATGGTGCTGGGCAACGCTGAATACTACTGGGGGCTGGAGAATCTGCGGCGGCGGATGGCCGAAGCCAGGTTTGCGGTTCTGGCGGGCAATATTTTCGAGCTAAAGAAGGAAGGGCAAAAGGCCGTGGGCCAGAGTTTTGTGGTCAAAAAAGTCGGGCCGCTGCGAGTTGGCCTGATGGGGCTGTCGTTGATTCGTCCCAAGCATCCGGCCTCGCAAAACCTGCGGACGGGGGATAACCTGAAATTGGCCAAGAAATGGCTCGGTGAGCTCCAGCCAAAGACGGACCTGGTGGTGCTGCTTTCGCACCAGGGGCTGCCCGCGGACACTATGCTCGGGGGAACACTGAATGGGGTGGACATAATCATCGGCGGGCACTCTCACACGGTTCTGAAAGAGCCGGTCATAATAAAAAAGGGGGCAAAATCTGCGGAGAGGAAGGTGTACATCGTTCAGGCTGGTGAATACTACGAGTACTTGGGGCGGATCGATCTGGACTTTAGCCGGGAGGACGACGGAGGCTGGAAATTGACGAGGGTCCGTTGCCGAGTGATCCCCATAAACGAGCGCATCGAAGCGGACAGTAAGATTGCTGAGCAGCTGGAAGAATATCAGCGCAAAAGCAAGCAGGTTCAGCCAGTAGCGGCGGGTGTTTCTCCTTGACAGTTCCGTCAAGCAAACCTAACCTGACTCTTCGGGTCTTTCTTAATCGGTTCTGACTGTAGAGCAGGACCCATTTTTTGCCGGCACGAACAGAAGACGGAATCAATTATGACTTCAGATAAATACGATCACCGCAGCATAGAGCAGAAATGGTCGCGTCTGTGGGACCAGCGAAAGACATATACGGTAGACCTGCAGGGGGCCAAGCGACCGTACTACAATCTTATGATGTTCCCATATCCATCGGCGGAAGGGCTGCACGTAGGGAATGTTTTTGCGTTCGTGGGCAGCGACATTCACGCTCGGTTTATGCGGGCCCAGGGGTATGACGTGTTTGAGCCTATGGGTTTCGATGCGTTCGGAATGCACTCAGAGAATTATGCTATCTCCGTGCAAAGCCATCCGGCACGTCTGGTACCGAATAATATCGAGCACTTTCGGGAGAATCAGCTCAAGCGGATCGGTGCTATGTTTGACTGGTCGCACCAGGTAAGCACTACGGATCCGAAATACTATCGCTGGACGCAGTGGATATTCATTCAATTGTACAAAGCCGGCTTGGCCTATCAGAAGGACGCGCCGGTTAATTGGTGCCCGTCGTGCAAGACAGTGCTGGCTAATGAACAAGCGGAAGGCGGAGTGTGCGAGCGATGTGATTCAGTGGTCCAACGGCGGCAAATGCGCCAATGGTTCTTCCGAACAACGGCGTACGCAGAAAAGCTATTGGGGAATCTGGATTGGATCGACTGGTCGGCTATCACCAAACACGCCCAACGCCGCTGGATCGGTCGCAGCGATGGGGCGGAGGTGGACTTTGCACTGAGCGGGGCTGCGGCCCAAGTTGCCCGTTCGGTTGGCCAACCAGACAAACTGCGGGTCTTTACGACCCGGCCTGATACGCTGTTCGGGGCAACTTACATGGTGCTGGCCCCGGAGCATCCGCTGGCGGAGATTATCTGTACGGAAAATCGGCGAGAGGCGGTCAAAGAATATTGTACCCAGGCCAAGCAAAAAGCTGAGCTGGCGAGGACGGACCTGGCCAAGGAAAAGACCGGCATATTCACGGGGGCCTATGCGCTCAATCCGGTCAACGGAGAGGAGATTCCGATTTGGGTGGCCGACTATGTGTTGATTAGCTACGGCAGCGGAGCCATTATGGCCGTGCCGGCTCACGACAGCCGGGACTTCGAGTTCGCCAAGCAGTTCGATTTGCCGATTCGGGCGGTGGTCATGCCGCCAACGAGCTGGCTCCATGAACAAATTGTCCGCGGGCTGCTGGACGAAGAGTATGCCGCCAAACGCGGGCAAGGTGATTTGCTGGAGAAGCTGCTGCGTTCGGCTGGTCTGGCGGCTGGGACCATCGGGGGAATAACCGCTCAGGACGCCCAGGCGGTGCTGGACGGAGATGTCAGTTGGATCAGGCAGGTGGCTGTGCCGCTTTACAAAAATGATCCCGGCATATTTGCCGATTCCTACACAGAGGACGGCGAGGCTATCAATTCGGGGCGATTCGACGGGCAGAGTACGGAGGAATTCAAAAAGAATATTACCGCCTGGCTGAAGGAGAGAAATCAAGGCCAAGCTGCGGTTAATTACCGTCTACGGGATTGGTGCATCAGCCGGCAGCGGTATTGGGGGCCTCCCATCCCGATAATATATTGTAAGAAGTGCGGGGTCTTGCCGGTGCCGGAGGAGGAGCTTCCGGTGTTACTTCCATTCGTTGACGATTTCGTCCCGGACGGATCAGGAAAGAGCCCCCTGGCAAGAGACGAGAGTTTCCTCAAGAGGACCTGCCCGAAGTGTGGAGGCCCCGCCAAACGGGAGACAGACGTAAACGACAACTTTCTGGATTCGGCCTGGTACTTTTTCCGGTATCCCAGCTCTGAGCGAGAAGACGTTGTCTTCGACAGGGAGCTTACCAAGAAATGGCTGCCGGTCGATATGTACATCGGGGGGCAGGAGCACGCTGTTCTGCATCTGATGTATACGCGCTTCTTGACGATGGCCTTCAAGGACCTAGGGTTGATCGATTTTGAGGAACCGTTCAAACATTTCCGGGCCCATGGGCTGATCATCAAAGACGGGGCGAAGATGAGCAAGTCCAAGGGTAACGTGGTGAACCCAGACGAATACATCAATCGCTATGGGGCAGATACGTTTCGGACCTACCTGATGTTCCTGGGGCCTTACCAGGATGGAGGCGATTTCCAGGAAACCGGTATCGCGGGGATAAGTCGTTTCTTTGATCGCTTGTGGCGGTATACAACGGAGACGCAATTCAGCCAGGAGCCGGTTACGGGCAAGACGCTTCTGAATCTTGTCCATAAGAAGATCAAGAAGGTAACAGAGGATATTGAGGGACTGCGTTACCATACAGCTATTGCGGCATTAATGGAGCTGCTGAACGGGCTGGTATCGCAAAAGAAACACTATCGACAGTGCATCAAGACACTGCTTCAGCTTACATGTCCGTTGGCGCCATTCATTACGCATGAACTATGGGAACGGCTCGGCGAAAAAGGTATGATCAACGATGCGGCTTGGCCGCAGTATGATGAGGCCTTGGTCCGTGAGGCACAGATGGAAATGGCAGTGCAGGTCAACGGGAAACTCACCGAGCGGATGACGGTGGCGGCCGACGCTGACGACGAGACCATCAGCGAAGTGGCCCGTTCATTAGCCAAGGTGGCCGGGCGGATCGAGGGGAAAGAAATAGTGAAACTGATAATCGCCCGGCCGCGGGTGGTGAATATCGTGGTTAGAAAATAGGTCATGGCCGTAGAAACCGAAGCCAAAATCCAGGTAGCCGATCATGAGTCCCTGCGAGAGCGGTTGGCGCAACTGGGGGCCAAGTGCGAGGGTGAACAGTTAGAACTCAATATATATTTCGACACCCCTGAGGGCGAATTGCTCAAGAGCGACCGGGCCCTGCGACTGCGGAGCATTGGAGAAAAAAATGTGCTCGCTTACAAGGGCCCTGCCCGGAAGGGCAAGTACAAACAACGTCTGGAAATCCAAACCGCAATTGCCGATGGGCAAGCAGTCAAAAGGTTACTGGGGGAGTTGGGGTTTGCCCAGAGCTTGGTTTTTGAAAAGCGGCGCCAAAGCTGGCTGCTGGATAAGTGCCGAGTAGAGCTAGACAGCCTGCCCTTGCTGGGGGCATTCGTGGAGGTGGAAGGGCCTTGCGAGGCGGCGATAGGGCAGATGTTATGTAAGCTGGGCCTTGACAAGGCCGATCTGATAGCAACACCGTATCCGATATTGCTGCAAGATCACCTGGAACACATGGGCCACAGCAGTCGGGAAATTCGCTTCGGCTAAGGGCCTCTTAAAAGCGGGAATTACCTATGGCAATTATCCCGGATATAGCCTATCGGCTTTCGCCACTGACGTATTTCTTTTTGGCGCTGATAGTGATCTGGCTATTGGTGAGCATGGGGCAGCGCTACCGAAGCATCAGGCTGGCAGGATTGGCCGGCGAACTAAACCTTCAGTTGTTCGGCCGGGACCCTCTAGGTCTGCCCCAGCGTTATGAGCAGATGTATCTGTTCAGGCAGGGGCATGCCCGTCGGGCCCGGAATGTGATGATCGGGCACTATCAGGGCCGTCAACTGCGTCTGTTCGACTATCTCTACGAGACCGGCCTGGGCCAGGACCGGCGCACGCAGCAGTTCAGCGTAGTAATAGTGCAAGTGAGCCGGGAGCTGCCCGGACTGCTGGTTCAGCCAAGAGCCACCAAGAGGCAGCAATATAATCTGTCCGGTATGGACCAAATCAAGCTGCCAAGCATAAGTGACAAGCAGGGATACGCGGTGTTCTGCGAGAGAGCCGGGTTTGCTCAAGACTACATCGGTGAGGAGATACTGCAGAATCTCAGGCAGTGCGAGGGTTCGAGCCTGGAAGTGCAGGACGGTGTCTTGGCGCTTTATGCGCCGGGCAAGCTCAAGGCAGGCAAATATCGGCAACTCAGGGGGCTAGCCAGCGAATTAGCTGAGTATTTGGCCGGGGACAATCCGCAAACAGACAGAAGTTAGAGCTCGGCGCTGTGGCCGCGGAGCAGGGACATGACCTCATTGCGGCTGGCCAGGTTGGTGCGGAATAGCCCGCGGATAGCGGAGGTAACCATAATCGAGCCGGGTTTGTGGGCGCCGCGAATGGTCATGCAGGTGTGAGTGGCTTCCATCATTACCGCAACTCCGCGGGCCTGGAGCTCTTGGTGGAGGAGGTCGGCAATCTGCTTGGTGAGCCGTTCCTGGACCTGGGGCTGATGGGCGAGGGTATCAACAACCCTGGCCAGCTTGGAGACGCCGACGACCCTCTTGTCCGGCAAGTAGGCTACGTGAGCGTGGCCCAGGAAAGGCATCAGATGATGCTCGCAGATGGAGTGAAAAGGAATGTTCCGCAGACAGACGATCTCGTCGTAATCTTCCTGGAAATAATGGGTCAGGTGCTCCCGGGCATCGGCGTGCAGGCCGTGGAATAACTCGGCGTACATTCGAGCGACCCGGCCAGGCGTGCCAGCCAAACCCGCCCGGTCGGGATCCTCCCCCAGACCGACAAGCAATTCGCGGACAGCCTTGGTCATTCGCTGCAGGTCCATATTCTCACAGCAGTTTTCAGACATGGGAACAATCCTAAAAAGTCGATGACATCTTCAATTCGCCTGCGGTCCGAACAGACGGCAACTCCAGGCCTTATCATCCTCGAACGGATGGCCGGAAGCCAGCAAAAAACAGAGGCGTCTGTGAAACATCAGGCGATACCTGCAAGCTTGACTATACTCTTGGCCAAGGTTTGGGCGGTGTAGGTTCGGCTCAAATCGATGGGCAGGCAACAGCCGTGACTATTGTCGCTGGCGAGTATGATCTGACGGGAAGCATGGAGAGAAAAACCCATCTCCTGGGGCTGATGGCCATTGACGAAGAGGTCGACGTCCCAGTCCCGGCCAAGCTGGGCGAGCTGTTCGGGTTTTTGTCGTCTACCCCAGAGGAGCAAATAGGCTGAGCCATCACGCTGGAGGTCACTGTGCTCCAAGTGGTCTTTGTAGATAATCTTGGGGTCGAAGTTGGACATTTTTGCTGGGGGGGGCAAGGAATGGCTCAACATAATCCGATTGGACAAACGCACGGCCAAAGGCTCAGAAAGCAGGAACTCAGCCATGGCCTGGCCAACCTCCCGGGCCTGTGGGCCATAGGCCTCTTCCAAGCCGGCACGCAAGCGTCCCACGGCGTCGCCGTTGGCCCGGGCAACGGGTTTATCGAAAATCTGGCAAAGGGCGTGATTGCCGAGCAGCAAATGAACGCGCTGGGGAAAGGTCTTTTGCAGGCGAAGGGCCCGTTCGAGCAAGCGGAAGGAGAAACACTGCTCAGCGGAAGTCCGGGGCTCGTGGAGCAGCTCGTGGAGAATCAGATGGCGTTGGGGGTTCTCAGCCAGGGCGGCGAAACGGACGATTTTGTCGAAGTTTCGCTCGTGGCCGTGCAGGTCGCCGGTCATAATGACTTGTCCAGGGGCTTTTAAATCGAGTAGTTGGCCGTGGCGGGAAGGGTCGTCCAAGTTTGTTTGCCGGGCTTGGCGGTAAAGTTTTATGATGGATTCGTGGGGTTGCATGAGTGCGTGTTAATAAAGGTGTAAACGCAGGGAGCCACCAGTATAAAATGGCGGCGGCAGGACTCGAACCTGCGACCTAGGGCTTATGAATCCCCCGCTCTTGCCAACTGAGCTACGCCGCCATTTACCTTGGCCAGGGCAGTCGAAGCCCGGCCGATTCACGAGAACACTTTAGCCGGATTTGGGCCGTCTGTCAATCGCTCGGTGAGGCGAGAGGCGGCATTGTGCGGGGTTTACTTTGGCAGGCAAATGGGCATAATAAGTGACTGTGGGAAACGACAAGGCCGACCTTCAAGGAGCGTAGATTGGCGGCGAATATCCTCAAAGAGCTGCAATGGCGGGGGCTGGTGGATCAGACATCCGACCCCGAGCTGGAGAGAATCCTGGGCACAGAAAAATTGACCGTCTATGCAGGTTTCGATCCGAGCAGTTCGAGCCTGCAGATAGGCAACCTGGTGGGGATTCTAGCGTTGAGGAGATTCCAGCAGGCGGGTCATCGTCCGATAGCCCTTCTGGGCGGGGCGACGGGGATGATCGGCGATCCTTCGGGAAAAGACGCCGAGCGGAATCTTCTGGGCCCTGAGGCAGTCAAGGCCAATATAGCCAAGATTCGCGGGCAACTGGAACACTTTCTGGGCAGCTCCGATGCGGATAACGGGGTGATCATTGTCGACAACGCGGAATGGCTGGGCAGGTTTGGACTGATCGAGTTTCTGCGAGATGTGGGCAAAAACTTTCGGGTGGGGTACATGCTGGGCAAGGAATCCGTCCGCAGGCGAATCGGTGACAGCAAAGAGGGGATGAGCTACACGGAGTTCAGTTACATGCTGCTGCAGGCCTACGACTTTGCGCACCTGTTTAGTGAATATGGCTGCACTTTGCAGGTCGGCGGCTCGGACCAGTGGGGGAACATAACGGCGGGGATCGACCTGACACGAAAACTGCACGGACAGAGAGTTTTTGGACTGAGCTGGCCGATGGTAACTATGGCGGGCGGTGCTAAGTTCGGCAAAACAGAAACCGGGGCTATCTGGCTGGATGGCCAAAAGACCAGCCCATACGACTTCTACCAGTTCTGGGTCCGCACGGACGATCGGGACGTGATTACTTACCTCAAGTACTTCACGATGCTGGGCCAAGATCAAGTCCAGGAGCTGGCTGAGCAAACGGCGAAGGAGCCGGAAAAGCGTCGGGCTCAGCAGGTCCTTGCCGGCGAGGTAACCAGGATGGTGCACGGACAAGAGACCCTGGAGCAAGCTGTTCAGGCCAGTCAGAAGCTCTACGGGGGAGCCCTGGAGGAACTACCGCCTAAGGGGATACCGCAAACGATTCTGACCCGAACACAATTGGAAGAAGGGCTTGAACTAATCGACCTATTGGTCAAAACCGGATTAGCTCAGTCTCGAGGAGTTGCTAAACGACTAATCAAGCAGGGTGGGGCTTATATCAACCACAAAGCAGCACAGTCGCTGGAGCGGCGTCTGGGGGTGGGGGATTTGGCCAGGGGGCAATTCATCGTCCTGCGGGCGGGCAAGAAAAACTACCATGTGCTGTACTTCGTCGAGTAACAGGCGGCCCTAAGGGACTAATTCAACGGTTTGAACCTGGGGTATGGCCTGTTTGAGGGTCCGCTCGATGGCGCTTTGGAAGGTGATGGCTGCACTGGGGCAACCGACGCAGGCGCCTTGAAAGCGGACCTTCACCAAACCACTTTCCTCGTCGACACTGACCAATTCCAAGCCGCCGCCGTCGCGCTGGATCATTTTGCGGACCTCGGCCAAAACCGTTTCCACCTGAGCGGTCAAGCTGTTCTGGTCATCGGACATGGCATACCTTTCAAAAAGGTCAGAGAAAAGACCGGCCTGGAAAGTAATCGGCGGACCGGGCTTGTCGAACCTGAATCATTCTACACAACCATTATTCGAAAGGCAAGTGGGCCTGAAAGAGATTCCAGTAAAATGGTTCTCGGCCGCTGAGCAAACGGTCGTGTCGATTGTGTCGGTCCTGCAAAAGCAAACCCCTGTTTAAGGACTCTTCCGATAACAGGAAAATTACAGAACGCTCAGGATTTGGCGATCCTGAAAAATGCAAAGTTAGACGGTGAAAAGCACGGAGAAATTTGGATTCTCGGAAGTCAGGCTATGTCCGTAAGTGCTGCTATTACAAAGTGTTAGGCCAATCTGTAATTTGGCTGCCCATTTGGGCCAAAGGTTTGGGCAGCTCTGATAAGTCAGGCTAATCTTGAGCTGGGGACGTTGTGTTTTTGGCAGCGATGCTGATTGTTTTGTAGATTTTGTAGTGGCTCAAGCAACGGGCTCGGCATTTTAGCCGATAGGAGAGACATGAAAGAGCTACACCGGGTTGTCTTGGGTGGACGAAGGCTCTGGGTTGAGTTTGAAAGGTAATTTTACGAATTTGTCAGATGGTATTCCCGAAAGTTAACCTTTTTTTCTTTTGTAAGGAGTGAAACGATGAAGGCACTGGTCAAAAAGGCGAAGACGTTTCTCCGGAGCGAAGATGGGCCTACGGCTACTGAGTATGCCGTGATGCTGGCTCTGATCATCATTGTTGCTCTGGCGGCTATTACGCTGCTGGGCAACAAGGTGAAGGACATCTTCACGACAGTCTCGACCACGCTACCCAGTGGCGCCGAGCCTGTCTAAACATCCAAAGGAATAGGCCAGTCGCTTAGGTGCGACTGTTCGAAGGGATTCTGGCCAGGGGCCCAGTTCAGCGAAGGAGGTTTCTACCAGGGGCTAATCGACCGGTAGAAACCGCAGAGCCTTCGAAGAACTGGGCCCTGGCCCACTGAAAAAACCGAGCATCCAGGGACTGTCGAGCAAAGTAGCGACAACAAAGAAAAAGATACTAAAAGGGAGGAACAGCGATGGACGCTGTGGGATATTTCCATGTGAGTGCGGCATTCCTGGTGCCGGGCGTTGTGTTGGCATCGTGGATAGACCTGCGTTATCACAAAGTTCCCAACTGGCTGAA
>DAOVKO010000082.1 GCA_030631725.1 Actinomycetes bacterium
ATCAGGCAGCCAGAGCATACGAAGGGGCAATCGGCTTGCGGGGGACAAACCCGCTGGGGCACCTGGGACGGGCGTTCAGCCTGGCCGGCGCGGGTGAACTGGTCTCGGCATCCCAGAGTCTAGGCAGAGCTTTGGCAATTTTTCCGGAGCAGGCCCAGACCAAGATCGATCTGAAGGGGTTTTTCAACAGCCAGGAGGAGATCGATCGAATAACGGACAAGCTGGCGGCTCTGGCTGAGGCAAAACAAAAGGATGCTCGGATTCGGCTGCTGCTGGGCTATATTTACCATTACAGTGGGAACAGTGCGTTGGCAGCTCCGGTGCTGGCCGAGGCGGCAGAGTTGGCCAAGACAGACGCGAGCATATCGCCGGAGTTGGCGGCGACTATAGCGAAGTTTGCTGAGGCTGTGTCCAAGCAGGCAAAAGTAGAACCGAGCCCTAGTATTGAATGGCCGTCGAGCCCGAGTATTGATTGGCCGTGAGCCCGAGTATGGATTTGACGCCGGGGCCGAAACTTGATTTGGGGCCGAGCTTGAAGCTTGATTTGCCGCCTGGTTTGGAATAAGCGGTGCGGCGAGGGGCTGGAATCACATCGTGAATGGATAGACAGGGCAGGCACGTAACCCTTACGAACAAAAATGAAATGCAAAGGGGTGTTGCCTCGCAAGGCTTCTTAGAGTAAGTCTATAGCTTAGGAACGGTTACACGGGTTGGTTTTCGATTTAGGTAAGTAGTGACCATGGCTATGAAACTAACGGATTTTATTGACCGCAAGGCCTTGCGGGAAATCCAGGAGGGTTTCTCGGGGGCGACGAATGTGGCGGTGAGCTTCCGTGACCGGCAAGGGAAGCTGATCATTCCGCCGAGCCGGCCGGGGGAGTTTTGCAAATTGGTTCAATCGACCCCGGCTGGGGCAAAGGCCTGTGTGGCTAGCAACCGAGCGGCAGCGAAGACGGCGGGGCTGGGACATCGGCGGGCTCGCAAGTGCCATGCCGGGCTCTATCAGTACACAGTACCTATCGAACTCGACGGTGAGCGGCTGGGTACGATTACCATGGGGGATCGGCCGAGGAAGCCTCTTAGCAAGAAACAGGTGGGCGAAATCGCCGAGCAGTATGGGCTCAAGGCGGAGGAGCTGGGCAAGGCGGCAGAAGCATTGTTGCTGTGGTCCGACGAGCAGATGGACAATTGCATCCGGCTGCTTTCGGTGCTGAGCAATAACGTAGCCCGGATATGTTACCAGGAATATGTGCTGCGGGAACGGCTGGGCGAATTGGGAGCGATGTACGATCTGACCGGGCAGCTCTCGGGGACCCAGGACCTGGAACAGACACTGAAGAAGCTGGCAAAGTCGATTGTGGAGATTACTAAGTCGAAGGCCTGCTCACTGCGAATTCTCGACCGGCAGAGCAAGGAGCTGCAGATCAAGGCCCGTTATGGTTTCAGTAAAAAATATCTGACGAAGGGCTCGGTAACGCTGAGCGAATCGCAGATCGACTCGGCGGCCTTGTCCGGAGAGCCGGTGTACATAGCGGAGATGGCCAGCGATCCACGGGTTCTGTACCGTCAAGAGGCCCGGGCCGAAGGTTTGGCCAGCGGGTTGGCGTTGGGGATGATGTATAAGGGCCAAGCCGTGGGTGTGATTCATCTGTACACAGCTAAGCGGAAGGAGTTCGGGAGATTCGAGCTGGGCCTTTTGCAAGCGGTGGCTTCGACGGCGGCGGCAGCGATAGAAAACGCTCGTCTCTACAGCGATTCTCTGCAGGCCAAGGAGATGGAAAGGCAGGTTCGACTGGCCACGGCGGTTCAGATGCAGATGATACCGGCAAAAGCTCCCGAGCGTGCGGGGCTGGACTTGGCGGGGATATATGTGCCGTGTTTGGGTTTGGCGGGCGATTTTTACGATTACATTGATTTGCCGGGGGGCAATCTGGGCATTGCGGTGGCGGACGTTTCGGGCAAAGGAGTAGCGGCGTCTCTGCGGATGGCCAGCACGCGGGCAACACTGCGGGCTCAGGTGGGCAAGGTGTTCGAGATCAGCGAGGTGATGCAGAATGTGAACGAGGCCTTTTGCCGAGACGTGGATCCGGAGGACATGGTTACGCCGTTCGTGAGCATGTTCTATGGGGTGGTGGATATGGGCAATCGTCGGATGACGTATGCGAACGCGGGGCATGAGCCGCCGTTGTTGCTGCGCGAGGGTAAGGTGGTGCACCTTGGCGAGGGCGGGCCGGTGTTGGGGATTGATTTGGCTAGTACCTATTACCAGGATGTGGTGGAATTGCAGGACGGGGATGTTCTGGTGATCTGTACGGATGGGCTGATAGAGGCAATGAACTTCCAGGCCGAACAGTTCGGCAGCAAACGGGTGCTGGCGGCGGCGCGGGCGAAGGTAAAGGATAGTGCGGAGCACATTGCCAAGCACATTCTGTGGGAGATGAGACGCTTCACCGGCCTGACCGAACGCATGGATGATATTACTATCGTAGTAGCCAAAATCGGGGAATAACCCAACGATAGAGGACATGGTCCTGGATATTCTTTTGTGTAGAATGAGCGTATGAAAGAGTTGATCCTTGTGCGGCATGGACAGAGTGAGCAGCACATCCGGGACATCACCGGCGGGTGGACCGATGCGCGACTGACGGAGCTGGGCTGCCGCCAGGCGCAGAGCACGGCAGAGCGTCTGGCTCTCAAGATGAAAGAAGATTCGGTGCGCATCCTCAGCAGCGATCTGTCCCGGGCTAGGCAGACGGCGCGAATCATCGGCAAACCGGTCGGCGTCGAACCAACCTTCCACAGGGAACTGCGAGAATTGAACAACGGCACGGCGGCAGGACTGACGCAGGCGCAAGCCAAGGAGATTGCACTGCCCGTCACACATCCAATGATTGATTGGATTCCCTATCCCCAAGCCGAGAGCTGGCGCATGATGACCGATCGGGTCTTTGACTTCATGGAACGGGTAGAGGCGGGGATCGAGGAGATCGCGGTGGTGGTGACGCATGGGAACTCCGGCATCGCAGTGATCCAATGGTGGCTACGCATGGCGGAGGCCTGCCGCAAGGGGATCTCCTTTGAACTCGACGCCTGCAGCATTACGTGGCTGAATATCAACTCTTGGGGTGAAAGAACCATTGTGAAGCTTAACGACACCTCACATCTGGAGCGATGAGCACTGGGCTTAGACGGCTTTAGCGGGTCGGTTGTATGGGGGTAGATGGAGGGGTGGGGGTGAGTATTTTTGGTATGGTGAGGGTGAAGGCGGAGCCTTTGCCGAGTTCGCTGGTCAGGGTGAGTTCGCCGCCGAGCAGAGTGGCGAGTTCCTTGGCGATGGCTAAGCCGAGGCCGGCGCCGCCGTGGGGGCGAGTGGCTGAGGTATCGACCTGGGTGAACTTGTCGAAGATGTGCTCCTGATCCTCCTTGCTGATGCCTGGGCCGTTGTCCATGACGCTGATTGTGATGAGGTCATCGGTGGCCATCTCGGCCTCGATGCGAATCTGTCCGCCGGAGGGGGTGAACTTGATGGAATTACTCAAGAGGTTGTAGAGAATCTGCTGGAGCTTGCCGCCGTCGGTTTCCAACAAAGGAACGTCCTGAGCGAACTGAAGCTGGACCTGCAGGTTCTTGCTGTCGGTCAGGGGAGCGGTGAGGCGCAAGAGGTCCTCGCATATACCGGTGAGGGAGGTTTTGTCGATGTGCATGACAACCTTTCCGGCTTCGATTCTGGCCAAGTCCAGGAGGTCGTTGATGATTTCGAGGAGGTCTCGGCCGGAGCTGAGGATGTTTTCGGCGTACTTGGCGGCCCTTTCGTGGTCCTGTTTGTTGGCAATTTCGGTGAGCAGCTCGGCGAAACCGATTATAGAGTTTAGAGGGGTGCGGAGCTCGTGGGAGACGTTGGCAATAAACTCACTCTTTAGCTTGTTGGCTTCGGAGAGGGCGACATTGGCGCGGGAGACTTCATCGAGCTTGACGTCGAGGCTTCGGTTGATGGCCTGGAGCTGTTCGCGGGCGTCGCTGAGGTGGGCCAACATGGAGTTGAAGGTATCGGAGAGCAGCTCGAATTCGTCGCCGGTGCGGATGTGTGATCGGACCTCGATGTTTCCCTTGGCGACCTTGTCGGCGGAGCGTCGGAGTTGGCGGAGCGGCCGAAGGAACATGCGCTGGGCAATGAGTTGAAAGAGGAGCATGGCCAAGACGCCGGCCATGGTGGCGATCCAGATAACGGTCAACAAATTACCCCAGTATCCGTATTGGCGGGGGCTTACGCGAATGAATCCCTGGATGCGGGCGGTCTGGGCAACGGGGTCCTGAATGGAAGCCCGGTCGGGGTTGCGGATGGCCAGGACATACTGGCGCGGAGCGGAAGGTGAAGGTATGACTAGAAACTCAACGGGTTTTACTTCTCGGCCTGGCTGATCGAGCCGTTCGGCCAAGTCACTGAGGGATTCGTCGCTCTTGGCGCGGTCGAGACTGATGAGTTCGGGCGGCTGGATGTGGGGGAGTTGCTCCTGCCAGAGTGCTTCAAGCCTTTTATTGGCTGCCTCGAAGTCTGCGATAGGCCAGCCGAGGAGTCTGCGGGCCAGGAGTGCATGCCCGCGGGCCTCACGGTAGGTGAGCTCATCGACCAATGAGCCCATCCACCACCAGGCTGCGCCCAGAGCACAACCGAGAATGAGAGCTACGGCCAAGGCGAACAAGATGAGGGTCTTGGTTCCCAGAGACATGCGGGGCTGGATCTTTTTAATCTTGTTCTTGGCCATGATAAACTTATTGCGAATTTCGCATTGCGAATTGCGAATTTAGTAAGGCGAGATTTCGCCTTCCACTTGCCCATTGGCGATTAATTAGACTACCACGGAAGCGTTTAGCTGTCCAGTAGCTGACAGGCGGGGCATATATGTGTGCTTCGTCCGGCGATGATCAGGCGCTGGATTTTTGTTCGGCAACGGAGGCACTTTTTCCCGGTCCTTTGATAGACCTTGAGGCTGGTTTGAAATCGCCCGAGCTGGCCATCGCTTTGCCGAAAATCTCTGATGCTGGAGCCGCCGGCAGCTATGGCCTGTTTGAATATTCTTTTCATGGCCCGGTACAATCGGGCGACAGCGAGGGGGCCCAGGCTCTCGGCGGGCTGGGCTGGGTGTATGCGGGCGGCGAAGAGGACCTCGTCGGTGTAGATATTTCCGAAGCCGACAATAACGGACTGATCGAGGAGGAGAGCTTTGATCATTCGCCGTCGGCCCAGAAGCTCTTTGAAATGGGGCAAACTGATGCGGAGCGGTTCTGGGCCGAGCTTTGCCATTGCGGCCTCGGCGAGGAGGCGGGCTTTGGAGGGATACAGTTTGAGTCTGCCGAAGCGGCGGACGTCGCGGAAGTGAAGGACCTGATCGCTTTGGGTGAATTCGAGGCAAAGGTGGGTGTGACGGTCGGGGCGGTAACTGGGGCTGGTCCAACAGAGTTGGCCGGTCATTCCCAAGTGAACGGCTAAACATCGGCCGTCGTCAAACCAGATGAGGATGTTCTTTCCCCGCCGGGTTATTCGAACGAGCTTGGCCCCAACTAATGAGGCGATGGGGCGCGATGCAAATTTCTTGGTCTGTTTCAGGCGGACGCGACTGAGGGGAGTTCGGGGCATAGATCTTCTGAGGCCGCGGACTATGGTCTCAACCTCGGGAAGTTCGGGCATTGAAAGGTCTCCTAAGCCGGCTGGCGACGAAAGTCGGACACCGTTTTTGACTTATTCAACCTCATTTGGCAAGGACGCTTTTGCTGATTCGTCTTGAGGTGGGCAAACCACCATGGGGGCAGGGGTACTGGGGGTGCCGACAACATCTATTGCCGAAGCGTATCTACCTCTAGAAGAAAGGCTTACAGGAATCGAAAGAACGGCTAGGAAATTAGAAAAAAAGCTTGACTGAAAAGCCGGCTAGTGGTAAAATAAGATTAGGTGAGAGAGTGTGTTTCTTGCACCTTTTTTTTATTGGCGTGCCCAGGCGGTACGGCTGGCAGGAGATGTTCTCGGCGTGTGCCAGATAAACATATGCCTGCGGAATAAATGGTAACGTCTTCGAAAGGATTAAAAGGGATTGTGCCCGACTCAAAGGATTGGATGAAAATAATCGTTTAGTGTAGATGGCTTAGAGCAGATACGAAAACCATGCTAGAGAAAAAGGAGAAGGAAATGAAGAATCAGAAAAGACTTTTGTTGGTGTTGTCAATGACAATCGGTTTGCTGTGCCCTGTAGTCTGGGCAGCGCCGGTGTATATCAACAACCTAGCGAAGATGCCGGACTGGAACCAGCCCAGCGATCCAGGAGACGCTAACATACTCGGCTATCTGGAATGGTGTGCGCCGACGGCGGTGGCTAACGCATTCGGCTGGTGGGAAGATTCTAGCGCATTGGGAGGCAATTGGACGGGGCTGACCGACCGATTAGCATACCCCATCACTACTGCTGCACCGTTGGGAAACCCAGCGGGAGGTCAGTGGATGGAACTGCTCTGGCAGGATGGGACCATCGAGCTGGGCTGGCACATGAATACCGATAATTGGCAAAACAACAACCCCCAGATCCCCTCACCACAGGGCGGGGGGACGATGCGGTTTGTAATCGGACCCGGAGGCGTTCTTTACGCCCAGGCTGCGTGGGTTGACGCTCCGATGACTAAAGTGGCCTTTCCCAATGCTTCTGTTACCACGTTTGTCCCGGGTGGGGCGACGACGGCGACAGAGATCTGGAACGACTACAAGAACAAGATAGATAACGGGCTTCCAGTTGTGGTTAGCTGGGACAGGTGGCTTAACTCAGCAACCGAGGCCTTATACCCGGGTGAAACTGACATTTATACCTATGATTGGCGAGATAAGGTCTTTTCGGAAGGCCATACGGTTACGGGCATTGGTTACATTGATCCGGCGCCAGCTAGGGGCGATGAATGGATTATTGTCCACGATAACTGGTCCACTACGCAGAAGAAGGTGGCTGTGCCCCTGTTCACGGGCTATACCGACGAGGATACTTACACAACGTACTGGATGCAGAATGACCACTTCCTCATCCCCGAGCCGGCCACGTTGGCCTTGCTCTTCGTCGGTGGGTTGGCTCTGCTGCGGCGACGGCGGTAAGTCCAGTGTGGGACTGACATTATAGTCTGATTTGTCCAGGGCAGGGCTTTACGGGCTATTTGTCCGTAAAGCCCTGTTTCTTCGCAAGTTGGAGATGCGAGGTCGAAGGAACAACGGCATCGAGGCTGCAGGGGGGCGACAAATTGAGCTAATAGTCGTAACCGCCTGTAAAAACATAGGTTACGTTCGGGCAGCGAGGGTGCAAAAAATTTTGTTATTGGGCCTTGACACTGGCTGGGCCAGAAGTTATGATATAGCTTGGTGAAAGGTACATTGGGGATGTGCTTTTGGGGACATTTCTTCCGGTCGGGCCGCGTGGGTGTGCTGTAACGCCCTCTAAAAACGGCTTGATCGGGTGTGGGTGTGCCCGTATTTTTTGCGTGGTGCGCCGAAAAAATCGAGAAAACTGGGCTGACCGCCGTTTTTGAGGCTGGGAAAGCGGTTTGTTTTCTGAGTCGGCGGTTAAGTTTTCTGTGGAAATAGTCGATTTTTCGAGTTGACACCTCGGGGAATGACTCTATAGTAGTCCGTCTCGGCTGGCTGGATGAAAGCTTGGCCGATAGAAAGAATCGTTCTTTGACATCCTAACAGTTGGCCGCCACGAGAGTGTGATACCGTAAAGAAGCGTCACGGCTTCTTCTCGGTATAAAATTGGTGTGCGGCCCCGCACCTATTTTGAGATTCCATCCCGAAATCTAACAGTATAGCTTTCGGAACAAAGTAAACCTCAGCTATCTATCAAGGAACGAAGCTCAAAATAGGTGCGGGGCCCATTTCAAACATTCTCGTGACAAGTAATGTTTGAGCCCATTGATCTTATCTGCCGGTTCTTCGGAGTCGGCGGACGATCAATATATCAATCGAAGAGTTTGATCCTGGCTCAGAACGAACGCTGGCGGCGTGGCTGAGACATGCAAGTCGCACGGAACTGTGATTGGGTAACTAAGAACAGTTTAGTGGCGAAAGGGTGAGTAATGCATGGGTAACGTACCCCGGGCACCGGGATAGCAGCGTCCCGCACCAATTTGTTCAGGCTTGAGATTGCCGTAATTTGGTTGGGCAAATCTCAATCTAGTACTGGATAAATTGGTGCGGGACTACCGAAAGGGCTGGTAATACCGGATGTTGTCAAGAGCACTGCGGTGCTTTTGATTAAAGGTTGGGGATCCACTTCGGTGGACCTAATGGCCTGGGAGCGGCCCATGTTCCATCAGCTAGTTGGTAAGGTAACGGCTTACCAAGGCTGCGACGGATACCGGGGCTGAGAGGCCGATCCGGCACATTGGGACTGAGACACTGCCCAGACCCCCACGGGGGGCTGCAGTAACGAATCTTCCGCAATGGGCGCAAGCCTGACGGAGCGACGCCGCGTGTGGGATGAATTCCCTCGGGATGTAAACCACTGTCAGGGCTATGGAAGCAAACCGCAGTAATATAGCGGGGCGCAGACCTAACCCAAAGGAAGCCACGGCTAACTTCGTGCCAGCAGCCGCGGTAATACGAAGGTGGCAAGCGTTGTTCGGAATAACTGGGCTTAAAGAGCACGTAGGCGGC
>DAOVKO010000149.1 GCA_030631725.1 Actinomycetes bacterium
CAATTCCTGATAAAGGCTGACGTAGCTCTCGTAGCGGCTGGGGAAGATTTTATCTTCCTCCAGGGCGGCTTTTACGGCGCAGTCAATCTCCTTGACGTGCGAACAGGGCTGAAACCTACAATCCATCCCGAACTGGGCAATCTCCGGATACGACCCCGCCAAATCCACCGCCGGAACGTCCCACAAGCTGAACTGCCTGATCCCCGGCGTGTCGATGACGTATCCGCCGAAGCTAAGGGTCAACAGCGACGCGTTCTTCGTGGCGTGCTGACCTTTAGTAGTTCTGCGACTGATTCGCGAAATCTTTAGCGTCAATTGCGGATCAACGGCACTGAGCAGCGAGCTCTTGCCCACGCCCGATTGCCCTGCCAGCACGGAGGTCTTGCCCCGCAGCAACTCGCAGAAACCATCCAGGCCGATGCACTCGGTAGCTGAAGTGGCCACGGCCGGGTAACCCAGCGAGCGATACATCTCGAGAGCTTCGGCGTAACTGCCCTGCGGATCGAGATCGATTTTATTGATGCAGACCGCGGCCTCCAGTTCGCCGTACTCAGCCGCCACCAAGTACCTGTCGATCAGCCGCGGCCTAAACGACGGCTCGCGAGTCGAGACCACCACGACCACCCGGTCCACGTTAGCTGCGATGATATGCTGAAGCCTACTTCTTGGCCCAGTACCGCGCCTCGTCAAAATCGTTCGCCTTGTGCCCACCTGCTCGATTGCCCCCTCGCCGTCGCCGATCAGGCTGAAGTACACCTCATCGCCCACAGCCAAAACCGTCTGCCGCCGCGAATCCTTGGCTGTCAATATCCCCCGCAGTACGCACGCATATTCCTTATCCCCGCTCCGCACCCGGCAGGAGCCCGGACCGATGGACAGCACCGTCCCTTCCAGCAAGCCTTCCCGCGAGCGGGCGTGCCGATCCAGCCGTGGATCGTCGCTGGTCGTGCCTACCTTCCGCGGCTTGCCCCGGGGCGCATCCAAGGCATCGCGATCCAACTGCGGGTCGGCGTCCAGCTCGCCAGCCTTGTACCGCTGCGTCAAGTCCCGAGGACGCGGTCGCTTACGTCGATACCTACCCAAAGGGCCCTTTCTGTATATCCTGGCCGCATTTGCTCATCTGTTCTGGCTCAACCCATTATATCATAACATCGTCGGCCTGTGCAGATAACTACAGGATGTGCTAAATTCCCCCTTCCCCCCGTTATACTTATATGTGTCATTGCGAGGGAGCCGAAGGCGACCGCGGTAATCTCTCCTTGGCTCAATTTCCGGCAACTTGACGCCTGCAAAGCCCTTTGATAGGCTGTTGGGGCCTGAGAATCCTGCCGATCCGACTGCGTCCTGTCCCCACAAGCTCGGCAGGATCGCCGAAGGAGCAACGAACATGCCTCCCAATTCGTTGGTAGTAGCCGGATTCGTCGTCGGCGCCCTCCTTCTCGGATATCTCTTCTACGGCCGTTTCATAGCCAAACTCTGGGGCATCGATCCGGCCCGCAAGACTCCCGCCATGGAGCGGCCCGACGGCATCGACTATGTGCCCGCCAAGCACTGGAGCGTCCTCTTCGGCCATCACTTCAGCAGTATCGCCGGGGCCGGGCCCATCATCGGCCCCGTCATCGCCTGCTATTATTGGGGTTGGCTGCCCGCTTTGATCTGGATTGTCATCGGCTCGATATTCCTCGGTGCCGTCCATGATTTTTCTGCCCTGATGGCTTCGCTGCGCCACAAAGGCCAATCCATCGCCCAGGTTGCCGAGGCCGTCATGGGCAAACGCACCAAGATAATCTTCGCTTCGTTTATCTGGCTGGCCCTGGTCCTGGTCATCGCGGTCTTCGTAGCCGCCGCGGCCAAAACGCTTACCAAAGAACCCGCAGTTGTCATACCCACATTCGGTTTGATCGGCGTGGCAATCTTCACCGGCTTATTGATGTACAAATGGAACATGAACCAGCTCTTGGCTACCATCATCGGCGTGGGACTATTATTGGGCCTGATCATCCTGGGTTACCACTTCCGTTTGGACATTACCCAGATCGGCGGAGTCTTTGCCCAACATCCGGTCAAATGCTGGACGGTTATCTTACTGATTTACGGATACATCGCCTCGGTTACACCGGTCAATATCCTCCTTCAGCCACGCGATTATCTGGCCACCTTCGTCTTGTACTTCGGCATGTTGCTCGGGTTCGTCGGTCTGATTGTTACTCATCCGCCCATGCGTGCCCCACATTATATAAGCTGGTCCACCAGCAGTGGCCCGATGTGGCCGATGATGTTTGTCATGGTCGCCTGCGGCGCTATTTCCGGATTTCACAGTCTAATTGCCAGCGGTACAACCTCCAAGCAATTAGCCAACGAACGCTATGCCAAGCGCGTCGGTTACGGGGCCATGATCTTTGAGGGCGTCCTCGCCGCCCTGGCAGTCTTGTGCGTTTGTGCCGGACTCTACTGGCAGGGCAGCCCTGGCTGGAACTACCCCGAAATCATGGCGGATGAAGGAGGTGGTGCCATAGTGGCTTTCGGAAAAGGATATGGACAAATAACCTCTTCCGTCCTGGGGTGGATCTCCGGCAGAGGTCCAGAGTTTACCCTGCAATTAGGCATGTTAATCGGTATTATGACTATCAAGACCTTTGTCATGACTACCCTCGACTCAGCCACCAGAATAGGACGCTACGTCGGCGAAGAGTTGTTCGGCCAATCACTGCGAATAAAGTTCTTCAGCAACCGGTTTATGTCCACATCTTTGATCATAGTCTTTGCGGCTTGTTTGGCTTTCGGGGCCTACGAAAGTATTTGGAAAGTATTTGGAGCAGCCAATCAACTGGTGGCGGCCTTAGCTCTGATGGTGGTTACCATGGTATTGCTCAAGCTGGGCAAATCGGCAAAATATACTTTGTATCCCGCGATCGTGATGTTGGTAACGACCATAGGGGCACTAATCTATCAGGTGGTCTGGGTTTTTCTACTTAACGGGCGCTGGCTCCTGGCGGGCATCGGCATAGTCCTGATCGTCCTGGCCGGGGTAATGACCGCCGAGGGAATTGCCACCGCTCGCAAACTTCGCGTCCGGGCGGCAAGCAAAACGGAGTAACCGCTGTGAGCAACATGAAACTCGGCTTGGCTGGATGGGGTTTTCGCGAGATGAGCATCCGCGAGTACTTTGACACCGCTTCTCGTCTGGGCCTGCCCCTCATCGAGCTCAATTGCCGCCCCGACGTACCAAACCACGCCTGGGTTGACTTCGACAAGCAGGATGTTACCGAAGTGCAGGACTGTGCCGCTGACGAGGGGCTCAAGATTGTTGCCCTGGCGGCCAACAACGATTTCACCCAGAGCGACCCCGGCCTGCTAAGCAGCCAAGTCGCCCAGATAAGGCGAACCATTGAGTTGGCCGGCGAGTTGGGTGCCTCTTACGTGCGGGCCATTGTCGGTGCGGAGAATCAACCCCCACCGGCGGTCCTGGAGACTGCCCTGCGCAGGTTGCAGGAGGCAGCCCAATTTGCAGATAGTTTCGATATTCGCCTGGCCATCGAGAACGGCAGCGGACCGCTGGCATCAGCCGGGCAGTGCCTGGCAATCATGGAGCAGCTCGCAGCCGATCCGATCGGTCTGGTATATAATCCGGCCAATTTCGCCCGGGATGGCGACGATCCAATAAAAGCCCTCGAGATGCTCGGCCAATATGTCTGTTACGTTCACCTCTGCGACTGGGACGGCCGGGACTGCTGCCCAATCGGTAAAGGAAACATCGATTGGGAAAAACTCATAACCCTCTTGGACAAATCCCCCCTGACCTTCGCCCTGATTGAGTACCCCCACCCTCAGGACATAGAGCTGGGCACGGCGGCCAGCTACAAAAAACTCACCTCGCTGCTGCGCAAGCTCAGCAGCCGCCACACTTAGAATACCTCCTCACAATGCAAAACCATTATCCCTACAACATTAAGCCCGGATTCCCAAATTCAAGTGGCGCATCTGAGACTGACTTGATAGCATAAAGCTTATGGACACAATTCAAGCCAGTTTTGCTGTTCTTATTTGGAGAACCAAATGGGTGAAGCATGCAAGGATGCTCTGCGAGTCAATTTCGACCGAAAATTGAAGCTCGAATTTCACGGAGTGAAAGTTATCGGTGATGCCGGTTTGTTAGCCTAAGGTCTGCACAGAAAAGACTACGGGACCGATGGCGTGGCTTAAAACAACGTGTTTCCGTGCAAATTACCAACTCAAACTGACCGTTTTTTGGCCGATTTGTTGCGTAACACCATTTCGACTAAGAGGTTACATGGACTTCAAAAACGCCTTATTTTCCTTCCAAACTCTAGTCAAGACTGTGTTTCTGACGTTTTTGAGCACATTAACGCGAAGAATCGGTCAGTTTGAGTTACCAACAAAACTGTCTCGGAACAGAAAATCCTTGACCGCTCAAGATGATTTCGATAAAATTACCGCTGTCGTACGGAGAAAATTATGTTTTCTAAGCGTATATATGGGAAATCCCGGATTAAGGAGGATCAAACAAGTGAACTATCTGAAGCTCGTTACCGCCTTGGTGGTTTTTGCGGGTCTGAACTTATCCTGTGACAATCAGGAGAAGAGATCTGGAAAACCTATGACGGAAATAGACGGATTGACGATGTCGGAAGTGGGTAATGTGTGGAAGTTCAAGACCGACCCCGACGATGTCGGTCTTAAGGAGAAGTGGTACGCAAGCCAAATCGACGATAGCGGCTGGGCCGAGGTCCGCAACGATCTGGACAGCGGCTGGGAGAGCCAGGGTTTTCCTGGCTATACAGGCTACGGCTGGTACAGGCAGCAGGTGAAGGTTCCCGCGGACATAGACGCGCAAAAACCATTCTATCTTTGTTTTGCTGCCGTGGATGAGGATGCGGTAATCTATATCAACGGAGCCAAGGCCTTCGAGCACACCTGTTCTTCCACCGGTCTAACGCCAAATGAGATATGGATAACACCTTTTGCCTTCGACGCTAGGAAGTGGCTAAAAGCTGGCCAGGAGAATCTGATTGCCGTTAGGGTTTACAACCTTGCTAACATGGGAGGCATCTGGAAGCCGGTTTATTTCGTTACTGGCGATACAGAAGTAACCGCCGGCCAGATAGCGGAGGTGGTGGGAAAAAAGGTCAAAGTAAGCGACGCTAAGGTTCCAGAGATAGTAATACGAAAGGGTGACTATGAGGTGCCGGAAGGAGTTTTAGACACCGGGGTGATGGGCGGCGTGGACAGCCCGGCGAAGCTTGCCTTTGACATCCCGCACGCCAAGAAGACCACGCCCATCCCAGGTGCAGTGCTCTTTCCTATGCCCCCTGCTGGCAGACGCACCGACACGCGCACGGCCATGACGCAAAACGGCGACATCTA
>DAOVKO010000066.1 GCA_030631725.1 Actinomycetes bacterium
CCGACTTTCTGCCGAATAGACTTAATGTTCTTCTTTTCCGGCTTCATCCCCAGTATTTGAACGTTACCATTGCTGGAAAAGATGCCATTGAAGTGCAACAGCAGAGTGGACTTGCCCGCGCCGTTCGGCCCGACCAGCCCCACCGTCTCGCCTTGGCAAATTTCAAGAGAAATACCCTCCAACGCGGGCGTGCCGTCCGGATAAGAAAAGCTAAGATTCTCGATTTGCACTACCTTTGCGAAGCATCTTTCAGACTGTGTAGTCATGGCACAACTATCCTCAAGAAGAGAAACAAAGTTACAGCCCCAGCGATAACCAGGTAGTCCGCTCTGCCGAATTGAGTCCTGCCCAGACTCACAGCCCGCCCATCGAATCCCCTGGAGACCATAGCTACGTAAACCCGCTCACCTCTCTGGTAACTGCGAAGAAAAAGAGTGCCTATCATTTGGCCAATGACTTTGCTGTGCCAGAGCCATTTTCCACCGTAACAGCGGGAGTCTCTGGCCCGCTTCATTCGCTCCAGCTCGTCAACCAGAACGAACACGTACCTGTAGGCGAAACCAGCCAACATAATGAATATCTTGGGAATCTTCAGTTGTTCGAAGCCTGCCAGCAGCTTGCTGAAACGGGTGGTGGCCGAAAGCAGTATCACTGAAAGGACCGCCACGTAGGACTTGGCCAATACATTCCAGAGTACCAACAGCCCCGAGCGCGAAACCCGTAGGCCGCCAATTCCCAGGCTATAGCCACCACTAGGACCATCGGATTTCAGGAATGGAATAAAGACCGCGACCATAAGCACGAAGGGAATGATTACCAGTGAACGCCGCAGAATGTAGCCCAGCGGGACGCGTGAAAAAGCAATGACCACAGCTAGCACAACAAAGTAGCCCAGAAAGGCAAAGTAGGCCTGGGCTGGTGTGCTTACGCAGATCACTACCAGACAAAACAAGGAAAGGATTTTTGTTCTGGCGTCCAGGCGATGAATGGGACTGTCGAGCCCTGAGTACTTGTCCAGAAAGGAGTGCCGCAAGGTTCAACCTTTCAGGAGTTCTTATGTCCTACTCTTGCGTGATATTAGTTTGGCTACGCCCAGGCCAACGGCGAAGGTCAGCAAGGTTCCTATCAATCCGGCCAGCGCTGTAGCTAATGACTCATTCTCAATGCCGCCCACGGCGTAATCCGGAATCGGAGAGAGTTCCCAGGCGGGCTGCCGTTCTTCAGCCTTCTCCAGGAAACCCTTATCCTCAGCCACCTTCTCCAGGCCATCCGGACTGGAAGAAGCAAAGGGTGATAGGAGAATAGCCAGAAGTATTGAGACCGAAATCGCCAGAAGGGTGAAGGTCCAGGTTCTCTTGTCCATAATCATGCCTCCTCTGATTTCTTTGCTTGGTTCCGGCCAAGTTTCCAAGTTGCCACTAAGTCGGGCCGAGAGGCCAGAACGATTGAAATCACCACGGTGGTTATAATGGCCTCACCCAGGCCGATCAGGGCGTGCACTGCGGTCATGGCTGGTAAGGCTACCTTCAACGGAGATGTGCCGGAAACGGCCAATTCCAGGGCACAAACGGCTGAGGCCAAGACGACCGAGCTCCAGGCGGATATCGCTACAGCGGCCAGAAAACCTCTGCGTGTTTTTGGCAGGACAAGTTTGAGGGCTTGAAAGAGATAATAGCAACCGATTCCGCCAATGATCCCCATGTTAAAGATGTTGGTTCCCAGGGCAGTCAGGCCCCCATCGGCAAAGGCCAGGCACTGGATTCCCAGCACCAAGGTCATAATAAGACAGGCATTGAGCGGGCCCAGCAACACCGCTGCCAAAAGGGCCCCTAGGAAATGCCCACTGGTACCGCCGGCTACGGGGAACTGGAGCATCTGAGCCGCGAAAATAAAAGCTGCAGTTACACCCAACAATGGTATTTGACGTTCACCGACAGTCCTGTTAGCCCGACTGACAGCCAGACCACACGCCACAATTGAAACAGCATAGGTCGCTACGTTTACAGGGCCGCTAACGAATCCGTCTGGTATGTGCATTTTGCTCAACTCCTTGCATCAGGGGTCTAGTAATACGATTTTTGATTTCGTAATACTCCATTTACCAAAAAAATAGCTGCGCATAGCTAAAACCGCATCTTTTGCCCAGCTATGTCAGGCTTTTACCCGTCGAGCTGATCGACAAGGCGCCGTGCAGTACGCCCTTCTGTTGCCGTAATAGGTTAGCCAGTCGTCTTATCTGACTAGCCCGGCCCTTCACCAACAGAACCTCGGCGCAGAGGTGCTTATCCATGTGTACATGCGTACTGACCAAGATACTCTGATGGTGATGATGCTGCAGATCGGTGAGCTTCTCGCTGAGCTTGTGCAGATCATGGTTGTAAAGTAAGGTTACCGTGCCCAAGGTTTCTCGGTCGTCCTGCCACTGCCGTCCGACAAGCTGTTGGCGGATCATATCCCGGATAAACTCCGAGCGGTTGGCATACTTGCTGTCCTTGCGTAGTTTCTCCAGCTGCTCCAGCAGGGGCTTTTCTATAGAGAAACTGAGTCTGGTCAATTCTGTCATACACCACCGTTATTACGAATGTATAAAACATAATAACACGGGCCGTCTTGGTCAAGCTTTTTTTTCGAAAAAACCTGGCTATTTTTGCCGGCTTGCCGACCGTTGTTCCTCTGCTATTTCAATAATGACTGCAGAGCCTTGAAAACGCCCGTTATAATGGTTTCGGGCTTCGGCGGGCATCCCGGAACATAAGCGTGTACTGGGATAATCTCATCCAGCAGTACTGGATTTATGGAGTAGGAGCCCTTGAATATTCCCTGACTGCAAGCACAGCCCCCGACGGCAATCACCAGGCAGGGCTTGGCAGCTTGCCCTGGAGAGCTGTCTCCAAAGCTCCGAGGTCATCTCCAAGCAGAGCCAATTCCTGATCAAAAGCCGCTTGGAATTCATCCAGAGTTTTGCTATCCATAGTTCAGCTTTCCTGGCAAAGTGGGAATTTTCAATATTTTTCTCCATTTTGCCAAGCTGGAGGGCTATTTTCTACCTACAAACATGACATGCACCCGGGAAAGTGGGACTGACCGGGATTCTGTTTACATTTCAGTCTTCCCTGCTACAATGCCGGGATGAAATGGAAACCATGGACATTATTTACCATGGCCGTTGCTGGATGGATGAGCCAGCAACAACAGGAAGTAATCGCTTACCTCCGTGAGGAAAACCGCATCTTGCGGGAGAAGCTTGGCCGAAAACGCATCCTTCTGAGCATCGAGCAGAAACGCCGTCTGGCGACCAAGGGCAAGGTAATCGGCCGCGGGCTGCTTGCTCAATTCGAAACCTTGTTCTCACCCGATACCATATTACGCTGGCATAGAAAATTCATTGCCCGCAAGTACGACGGTAGCGGCAAGCGGCGTCCCGGTCCGCCCCCGACTAAGAAGAAGATGATCCGCGACTTGGTGTTGCGTATGGCTGAGGAAAACCCCTTGTGGGGATACGGTCGCATGTACGGGGAACTGCGTGGCCTGGGCTACGACGTACACTGGCAGACCGTCCGGCGGGTAATGAAAGACCATGGCCTACTGGACGATCCTGATCCCGAGGAAAAGACATCCTGGAAGACCTTCATCCGTTCGCACTGGGAGAGCATCGCCGCCTGCGACATGTTTACCGTGGAGGCCTGGACGCGAGCCGGCCTGACAAGATTCTTTGTCTTCTTCGTAATTGAGTTGTCCACCAGAAGAGTAAAGCTTGCCGGCATCCACCATACGCCCACTGGACCATGGATGGTCCAGCAGGCCCGTAACCTGACTGATGCGGAGGATGGATTCCTCAATGGCAAACGTGTTCTCATTCACGACAGGGATCCTCTCTTTACGAAGAAGTTTCAGAGCACGCTTGGCAGCATGGGCGTGCGCTGCCTTAAGATGCCCAAGCAATCGCCGAATTTAAATTCTTACGCGGAGGCGTGGGTACAAAATGCCAAAAGGGAAGTTTTCAACCGCATGATCTTCTTTGGGGAACGACATCTTCGTCATGCGGTCGAGCAATACGTCGAGCATTTCAATCTGGAAAGACCTCACAAGGGTCTGGGTTACCGACGACCGGTGGAACCAGCCGAAGCCCCTTGCCGGGATGGACCTGTCGTGTGCCGGGAACGGCTCGGCGGGCTGCTCAAGAGCTACCATCGAGACGCAGCGTAGCCCGCGGTCAGGTTCTGTTCAAAAGCCGGTATTGGAAGAGACTCGAGGCTTCCAAAGCCCTGTTATTATCGACATTTTCACAAAAACTGCCTCGACAAAGAAAATCCTTGACTGCTCAAGATGATTGTAGCAAAATTGTCGATGTCGTACGGAGAAAGTTTTGTTGTCTAAGCCTTTATCTGGGAAATGTCGGGAAGAGTGTGTTGGTCTCTTTCAAAAGGAGGTAGGCCATGGACGTCCTGAATGAAACTCTAAGAGCACTGGGCGAGTATTTGCCAAAGGTCATTCCGGCCATAGTAATCTTTGTTTTGGGGCTGCTAGCGGCCTGGATCATCTCTGGGGTAGTATTTCGAGTGCTGCGCCGAGTGAAGCTCGGTGACTGGGTCGGTGAGCGCACCGGAAAAGAAGTTAAGGCTGAACGCTGGATTGCCCGAGGCGTATTCTGGTTGATATTTCTGTTTGTTATAGTCGGGGTTCTGGCCGTACTGAGATTACCGCCGCTCTCGGCGTCTCTGCAGCAAGTCTTGGACATGGTCCTGGGATATCTGCCAAGAGTGCTCGCAGCGGCCATCCTGGCGCTGGTGGCTTGGCTTCTGGCGAGCGGACTGAGATTCATTGTTTCCAAGGCCTTGAAAGCCACCGATTTCGACAAGCGCTTTAGTAAATACACCGAGCTACCTGAGGAGCGTAAGCCGGCGGTATCGGAGACACTGGGGAGTGTTGCTTACTGGGGAACCCTATTACTGTTTTTGCCAGCGATCCTTGGCGCGCTAGCTATGGAAGGGATTCTGGAGCCCGTAGAAGTATTAGTTCAAAAGATTGCCGCTTTCCTTCCCAACATTTTAGTCGCTGCAGCTATTCTACTTGTCGGCTGGTTTCTGGCTCGTATTGTTCGCAAAGTCGTGGCTAGCTTTCTAGCCGCCGTTGGTACCGACAAGTTAAGTGAGAAAACGGGTCTGTCCGGAGTCTTGAAATCAAGCAGCTTATCGAACCTATTAGGATTAGTAGTTTATGTTCTGATCCTTATCCCGGTAGCTATTGCCGCCTTGGAGGCTCTTCAGCTCACGAGCCTGACCACCCCTGCCAGTAATATGCTTCAGAAGACCCTCGCGGCCAGCCCACTGGTTTTCGGGGCAGTTCTACTCGTTGCTCTAGCCTATATCGTCGGACGCTTGGTGGCCCGGCTGGTCGCAGGTCTACTAGCGGCTGTCAACTTTAACGCCCTACCGGCCAAGCTCGGACTGGGCAAGGAAGTAAAAGAGGGCAAATGGACCCCCGCAGAGATTGGCGGGCATTTAGTTCTGGTAGCCATCTTGTTTTTCGCTTCGCTGTCAGCCCTCAATCTGCTGGGTTTTGAGAGTCTCGCCGGAGTCCTCACGAATTTCTTGTTCTTCGTCGGGCACATTTTAATGGGGCTGGTGATATTTGCCGTCGGCTTGTATTTGGCAAATTTGGCAGCCAAGGTTATTCAGTCCAGAGATGTTAGTCAGGCTAAGCTTCTTTCTGGTGTCGCGAGGATCGCTATATTGTTGTTGGCAGGCGCTATGGCATTGCGGCAGATGGGTTTGGCCAACGAAATTATCTCCCTTGCTTTCGGCCTAATACTCGGTGCCGCAGCGATTGCCGTCGCCATCGCCTTCGGAATCGGCGGCCGGGATTTGGCGGCACGGAAACTGGACGAGTGGACAAAATCAATTGAATCCAAGAAACAGGAGTAATCGTCTTTATAGCCTACAGCTATTAGATTTGATTGCTGTGCTGAGGGCAAGAAGTTCTGCAGATAAATAGGAAGATGTACGTGAACGGTTAAAAAATATTTTCGTTCTCCTGCACAAGTTTACCAACCGACCCAATAGCTAGGAGTCACAGCCCATGGAAGAGTTGTTTATGCGCGACGAGCGGAATCCCCTGATTACAGCGGGGGACCTGCCCTACCAGGCGAACACGGTTTTCAATGCGGGCGCAGCAGATCTGGGTGACGAAGTTCTTTTGCTACTACGAGTGGAAAGCTGCTCCGGCCGGTCCCATTTGATCGTGGCACGCAGTACGGACGGAGTTACGGGATGGGAAATTGAAGACCGGGCCCTGCTTCACGCCAAGCAGGGCATCCCGTACGAAGTCAACGGTGTCGAAGACTGCCGGGTGACGTGGATGGAGGAGCTTGACGCCTGGCTTTTGGCATACACGGCCTTCGGCCCCGACGGTCCTGCCATCGCCCTGGCGCGAACGCGCGATTTCCGCACTGTGGAAAGGGTGGGTCTTGTCTTTCCGCCGGAGGACAAAAACGGAGTCCTGTTTCCGCAACGATTTGACGGTTACTATGCGATTCTACACCGGCCGTGCGGCAACGGCAGTGTTTGGCTGGCCTATTCCTCGGATATGGTTCACTGGGGACGCCATCAAATAGTCCTTCCGGTCCGAGGAGGCCCCTGGTGGGACGGTGTAAGGGTTGGCGCGGGTCTGCCTCCCATCAGAACCGAAGAGGGGTGGTTATTGATCTACCATGGTGTAAAGGAACTGGCCGGCGATCCCATATACAGGCTGGGAGCAGTGCTGGTCGATCTTGAGAAACCGCATCGTTTAATTGGGCGGGCACACCGGTGGCTGCTGAGCCCGCAGAAGCCGTATGAGCGGTTTGGCGACGCGCCCAATGTCGTGTTTGCCTGCGGTGGCTTTGTACGAGCCGGTGAACTCTGGGTCTACTACGGCGCCGCGGATTCTTCGATCTGTCTAGCAAAAGCGAGAGTCTCAGACATCCTGGGTATGATCGAAGAACAGCCGGCGGAGTGATCATGGGAAAGCAACATTCTTAACAGCATTGTCTGCTGTGGGTCCCAAAAATTCCGTCCTGCTCATCTCATAAAGGTTTGAATCTGCACTGGTAACAAACTACCATTCTCTCGAATGCCGGCTGCCGCCTTACGGAAGGTCCGATATCCTGCTGGGAACGACTCGGCGAGTTGCTTAGGAGCTACCATCGAGACGCAGCGTAGCCCCGGATGGAACATGGAACCCCAGCGGCATACGTCGGGGGTCGATCCATGACGCCCGTCACCAAATCGATGCGAAGGAGCATGACTCGTGCGCTTATGTCTGGTCAATCCGCGCAATTCACTGGTAAGCCTGACCAGGAAGAGCTGCTGGCGCAAGTACCGTGTCTGGAAGCCCCTGGGGCTCCTGGCGGTCGCAGGCCTGACCCCGTCGGAGTGGGAGATCTCGATCATCGACGAAAACCTCGACGTGCCGGACTACGAAGCGATGCCCCGGCCGGACCTGGTGGGCATTACCGCATTTACATCGCAGGCAAACCGGGCATATAAACTGGCCGGTGAGTTCCGCAAACGAGGCGTGCCCGTCGTGATGGGAGGGATCCACGCGAGCATGTGCCTGGACGAGGCAAGGAGACACGCCGATTCGGTGGTAACTGGAGAGGCCGAGAGCGTCTGGGCGCAGGTCCTGGAAGACGCCCGGCAAGGCCGGTTGCAGCCGGTGTATGCCGGTCAGCACGCCAGCATGGCCGACATTCCGCCGGCCCGGCACGACCTGTTGACGGGCGGGTATGCCTTCGGTTCGATTCAGACGACGCGCGGCTGTCCGCTCGATTGCGGCTTCTGCAGTGTCTCGGCCTTCAACGGATATCGCTACCGCCAGCGGCCCATTGCGAAGGTTGTCGAGGAATTCCGTACGATCCGGGAGAAGTTGGTCCTGATCGTGGACGACAATCTCATCGGCATCAGCACCAAACATCTGGCTCGCGCCAAGGATCTCTTCCGGGCCATGATCCGCGCCAAGCTCCGCAAGAAGTGGATCTGCCAGGCGACCATCAACATGGGCGACGACGAGGAGTTGCTGACCCTGGCGGCCAAAGCGGGCTGCAAGGGCGTGTTCATCGGCTTTGAGTCCCCGACGGCCGAAGGGCTGGCGGAGGTCGGCAAGAAATTCAACCTCCTGAAGCACCGGGACCTCCGGGCCTCTGTTCGTCGAATTCAGCGGCACGGTCTCATCGTCCTCGGTTCCTTCATCATGGGTCTAGACTCGGACCACCGGGGGATTGGCGAACGGACCGCCGAGGCGGCTGACCACTATGGTGTGGACATCCTCAACGCCCTGTTCCTGACGCCGCTGCCCGGCACGCGTCTGTGGGACCAGATGAAGGCCCAGGGCCGAATCGCCGCCGACGCTTTCCCGGGAGACTGGGACTACTTCACCCTCAGTTTCCCCGTAGCCCGATACAAGCACCTGTCCTGGACCCACATCCTCCAGGAAATGGACACCTGCAACCGGCGGTTCTACACCGTCGCACACATCTGCCGGCGACTGTGGAATAGCCTCAGGCAAAGGCGTGCACCGCTGTTCCTGCTGGTCAGCAATCTCTCCTTCCGGAGCAACATCCGCAAGGATCGCGACCTCTACAAGAAACTCGATGTATTGCGAGGCCCGGCCCTGATCGGATGAGGCCTGCGTGGTGTCGTGGTCCGACGAATTTGAAAGCGCCGATCTGGCAAGAATAAGCTCTTCTGTGCTGGTCCACCGATTCTTGTGGTTGATAAGTTATTTCCTAACTAATTGTTTAGAAATAGGTTATCGTCTTTGTTTTCGAAATCTGGTAGATAGTCTTCTCGGAGCCATCGAATGCTGCAGCCGTTGAGTCCCCCAGACATACCGCTACCAAAGCATTGGCCCAGACGAGTCCGCGGATTCCCCACGGCCAAAGGTCCGATGTCCTGCCTTGAGCGGCTCGGGGGCTGCTCAAGAGCTATGATAGGGCCGCTGTGTGAGGGACGGATGGAACTTGTAGCCCCTGATGAAAGAGGCTTTACCCGCCTGCCTGGCGGTTCCAAGGGACGGACCGGTCGTTTGCCGGGAACGGCTCGGTGGGGTTGCTTAAGAGCTACCAACGAGACGCAGCGTAGCCCGGATGTAACATGTAACCCCTGCCATAAAGCACCGTGGCAAGGGTAAAACGCTGTGGGCCGTTCCTTCCACACTCACTAGCATACTCAAACGGCCTGCTCCAATTCATCTGATACAGCAGAAAGGGTGCCCCTGCGCCCAGGCCAGATCAGGCCCTCAGAAGGGCTAGATTGGACCAGAAAACAGCGAGAGTAAGTACTCTTTTTGGCTAAAACTCCCGCCCGTCGGCCACACCCTGCGCGCGTAATTACGCGCTTTGAATGCAATGAATGCAATAGAATTTTGGTAATTTGGGGGATTTCCGAGGATTTCCCTTGATTGTGTCCTAAAAACGTTGCCCCTTGTGAGCCAACGGGTTACGTGTTTTCCGCCAGCCTGGCGGGGCGAGAAAAAGTACGTTTCTAACCCATGACCTGCG
>DAOVKO010000170.1 GCA_030631725.1 Actinomycetes bacterium
TATCTGGTACCTGAAGTCAAATAAAGAAGTACAGATAATCGGGACAACAGAAGAGTTTTCCAGAGAATACAAGAAGGCCGAGCCGATTTGTGCGATAGTCAGTAAAGACAAGATGGATGAACTGGTAGCCGAGGGGTTTAATAACAAAGAAAGCTGGGCTAACAGGCGGGGCGAAGGGATCTACTTAGGACAGTGGCGGAGAGAAGAACTCTGGGTGGGAGTTAATCAGGCAGGGATGGACGGACAAGACAAGAACGAGTAACTATTGCTCAGCGGCGAGTTTTCGGTAGTCCCGGAGTTGGCGTTCGGTTGGCCCGGCGAGCTGGGGCAGATTGTAATGCCGGGCAAGGTCGAAGGCCTGCTGAGCATGGGCGACAGCAAGGGTGTATCGGCCAAGCTCCGCATAAACGGCGGCTAGATTGCTGTGGGCTTTGACGTGGCGTGGGCGATCGACGGCTAGAACAGAGTCCTTGGCCAAGCTGATCGCCTTCTTGTAGGCAGCAATGGCCTGCTCGTATCGGCGCAATTGGGCGCAGATGTTGGCCCGATGCAAATGGGCAAAGGGGTAATCGGGGCGGAGCTTGATGGCCTGGTTGAGAGAACTAAGAGCCAAATCGAATTTTTCCTGCCAGGCCAGGGCCCAGCCGAGATTGGCGTGAGCAGCAGCATAGTCCGGGCGGACCAGAATGGCCCGCTGGAAATACTTCTGGGCGGTGGGGAAATCTTCTTCGTGCATATAGACACTGCCGAGGTTTTGCCAGGCCATCCAGGCTTGGGGGTTCTTACGGGTGGTGTGGAGCCAGAGGGTTTTTGAATCCTTGTAGGAGACGGCCTGGAGCCAAGTGAGGCTGGCGAGCAGCAGGACAAGCGTACAGCTCAGCATGGCGGGGATGGTGGGAAAGGCTGAGAAGCTGAATGGCTGGGGGTGAAAACGCTTATAGAAGCGATGGGCCAAGGCTGCGAACAGGGCCAACGGGAAGATGGAAGCGAGATACTGGAAGTGGTCGGCAACGAAGGAATAGCGGAAGGGATAGACATCGAAAAAGCCGAGGGCGGGAAAGAGGGTAATGATAAAGGCCAGCCAAGCTAGGAGGGGCAGTCGGCCGATGGTTTTTCGCCAATAGTAGAGGGCGACGGTGAGCAGGACTGCGGCGGCGGGCCAAAGCAGTGCCCAAGGTGAAAAGTCTGCGGGGTTCCAGCGGGGATAGATGAAGGAGAGGTTTACAGGGCAAAGGAGCTTGGAGAGATAAAAGAAAACGGCCCGGCCAGCGATGACGCAGCGCTGCCAAAAAGCGATCTGCCATTCGGCGCCGACGCTGTGGCGCTCGAGGTAGGCAGTGAAAAGGCCAAGAACAATGCCCAGCACAAAGAAGGGGATAAGGGCAAGAATGTCTTTGGGGGCGATCCGGCCTCGCTTGGTCCAAAACATCAGCAATAAGACTGCGGGCAAGGTAGCGGTAACGGTCTTGCTCAAGAGGGCCAGGGCAAAACAGGCCAAGGCAAGAAAATAGAATCGCTTTTGGGCGGAATGGTCATAGCGAAGATAGGTGAGCAGGGCGAGCAGGTAAAAGAAAGCGGAGAGGACGTTCTTGCGTTCGGTGATCCAGGCGACGCTCTCGACGTGTACAGGGTGAAGGGCAAAGAGCAGGGCCAGAAGGTAGGCCCAGGGGAAGTCGAGTCTGCGGCAGATGAGCCAGATCAGCAGGGCGTTGGCGATGTGCAGGAGGATGTTGGTGATGTGGAAGCCGGCCGGGCTGGTGTTGGACCAGAGAAGCGATTCTAGCCAATAGGTGGTGAAGACCAGCGGATAGTACTGCTCGGTGTGGCCAGCGTAGAACCTTTGGCCGTCGAGCCTGGAGGCGGGGGTGATTGACCAGATTTTGGCGAGGCTGGAAAGAGTGGGCGGGGCGAGCAAGGGGTTCTGGTGGACGTAGGAGTTGTCGTTCCAGATGAATCCGGCCCGGGCGGCGGGGATATAGGCAATTAGAGTGGCCAGGATGATCAGGGCCAGGCCGAGGGGAATGAGCCACTTTGGGCGGGCCGTAGTAAGCTTAGATTCGGGGGATTTTGATCCAGCGTGCATGGGTTAAATGTAGCAGAAAGGTGCGGGTGGGCCAAGTGGTCAGTCCGCGCTGTTTTGTCTGGCGAGGGTGAGGATTTGATTGGCAGCGGCGAAGGTTTGGGTGAGGAACTCGGCGTGGTCGGTCTTCGCCTTTTCGACCAATTCCCGCTCTGAAGGCTCTTGGGCAACGATTTGAGCTATCGGTTGGCGTTACTCACTCTCCTTAAAACTGGCGCTGGATATCAGAACTTGGGGGGGCCCGCCTTCACAAACAGCGGGCAAACGAAACTACTTACGAGGGCTCTATCCGGGTAGCCAACCTTGAAGGGAGGAAAGCTACCCGGCTAGACAGCCGAGATAAGACGGCCTTCCGCCTCTCTACTAATCATCTAACGACGCGGCGCCTGCCAATCAGGGCCAACAGGCTTCCAATGCCCAGGATGGCCAGGGTTAGCGGTTCGGGAACGCCGGCAGCCTCCAGCGGCTCGGCGGGGGGAGCCCAATAGCTCAGGACCTCGGCGTAGTCTGGGCCGTCAACAACACCGTTGCTGTTGAGGTCACCTCCAAACCAGCCCTGTCCGCTCTTGCCCCAGTTGTTGAGGATGATGGTCAGGTCGTTATCGTCGATGAAGCCGTCGCCGTCCACGTCTCCGGGCAGAGGCGTAAATAGGCTAGCTCCGGCGATCAAAACCGGTTCACCGCCAAACTCCAGGCCCATTAGAGACCAGGTAGCCGTGATCCCGCTCTTGAGGGTAACCCGGGCTACATGAAATTCCCCGGAGCCTGTCTGGACGCCGCCGTCCGGGCCCCAGGCAATATCTATGTTCTGGTCAGTGAAGGTCTCCTCTCCAGGAGCTCCGCCGAGGCTCAAGGCTCCGCCAAATACCTCCGTGTTAGCCGGTTGCTCGCCGGCACCCGGTGAACCGATAGTAACATAGGTGTCAAACAGATCGTCGGGATCATCGGGAATATCTGTGTCGGTATTCTTGTAGATATCTCCGGAGCTAGGCGTGGCCAGAATCAGTTCCATCGCTCCCAGATTGTCACCGACCTCCACAAAAAAGTCGTAGCTGATGTAACCGGTAGGACAGCCGGGGTCGGTAACGGCCTTCCAGCGCCAGGACGCATCAGCAGTTAAGATCTCATAGACGCCTACCTCGTGATTGTCCAGGGTATCGGTGAATCTATAGGTTCCCCCGCCGAGGTCCTCTAATAGAAAGTGCTCGGAGTCCTTGGGCTTGCTGATGGTGAAGTTTTCCGCGCCCGGGGCCAGTCCTACGGGGGCATGGGGCAGGCTCGAAAGCTTAATCTTCATATTCTCCTTGTTGTCTGTGTCGTTGTTGACGACGATAAGGTAATACTTATCGTCCACGTCGTCGTAGGACAGCAGGGACGAGGCCTCGTGAAAAGCGTGCTCGGGATAGTTGGCATGGTAGTAGTCGTCGTCTGCCAAGGTCCCGAGTTTGACAGTCCCGGCGTTCCAGCCGGTGGCCAGGGCATGGGCCATCTTAAGTTGTTCAAGGGCTACCGGCCTGGCGGCCCCTTCCCGGAAGGTGTTATCTTTCAAGCCCGCGACGTCCAACCAATTCAAGTTGCCCCGAGCCCCGGAAGAGGCTATGGCGGAGAAGCAGTCCCAACGGTGTTCCTTGTAGGTCGGGAATCGATAGTCGCCGTACGGTGCGTCGCAGGCCTGGGGTAGGCTAACGTTACCGGCCCAGCCGTAGGTCGTGCACCCCTCGGCCGCCACGTTACGCGTGTGCGCCGGGCCAGAGGCCCAGTTACCTTCTCCTTGTGCATTTGCAAAAGTATCCGGCGGGTGATCGGGCCCGCTCCTGACCCAATAGTGGTCCTGGCTGACTACATCAGTCTTCATATCGGGGGTTCCGGGATTCATGTAGGCTTCAATTGCGGCCGGACCGCAGCAGCCGGGGAATACCTGCCAGATCTGGCGGTCGGGGTCGACGGCGCGAATGGCCGCTGCCGCGGCGCCGACGTTTGCCGCGGTCCACGGGTCGGCTTTGTGGGTGTTCTCATCGCCCAACTGGTAGCCCAAAAGGGCCGGGTGGTCCACGAACTCGGTGGCCCAGGCGGTCGCGACGGCGGGATCCAAGATTTCGGAGGCGAGGAAGCGGATGAGCACCTTGACGCCGGCCGTGCTCGCCTGGTCGAGGTAATCGGATATATCAGCCATAGTTACCCCATCCTGATGGCTGGGGGCGGCCGTGTTACCGCCGGCGTATGCTATCTCGGCCGGCGACGTCTCAGTACGAACCACATACCAGCCGATGGCGAAAAAGTTCGTCGTGGCCTGGGTCGACGGGTTGTAGTAGGTAATCGGATCGATGTCATATTCCGGATCGCCATCGATGGCATAGGCCTGGCTCAGCGGAAAGCCCAGCAGTGCCAGGCAGCCGGCGGCTACAATAATCATCAGGGATTTTCGGCGGCCCAACAGGGTTGCCAGGGCTCCAATGAGCAACAAGCCCATGGTGGCCGGCTCGGGAGCGCTGCCCCAATTAGCCAGGGCCTCGTCGTAGTCACTCTGGCCCACAAGACCGTCACCATCGAGGTCCCCGTCGGCGCGGCTGGCTGGGGTCAGGCCCCAGTTGCCGATGATCTGGGTTATATCGTAACCGTCGACAAGACCGTCGCGATTGACGTCACCCAGCGCAACTGGCCCGGGAGTATCCCAAACCGCAA
>DAOVKO010000219.1 GCA_030631725.1 Actinomycetes bacterium
AATCGTGGCCTTGTTCTTCAGTGCTTATGTCTACATTGTTCCTTTCGTAGATTTGCCAAAGAGACTGGACCTCACTTTCAAATTGGTAGGCTGGAAAGAGCTTGGCCAGAGGGTGAGCGAAGTAGTTGAGGAGATGGAAAGAAAGACAGGCCAAAGGCCTTTTGTATTTAGCGATGGTTATCAGATAACCGCAGAATTGGCTTTCTATGTTCGCCACCAGCCGGAGGTCTACAATATCAATTTGGGTCGCAGGAATAACCAATACGACCTCTGGCAAGATTTCGATCAACTAGTAGGAATGGATGCCATTTATGTAAAATCCCGCGACGAAGACATAGAGCCCGCCGTCGTCAGGGCTTTTAAAGGCGGTGAAAAATTACCCTCGCAATATTTTTACAGGAAGGGCAAGATTCTAAGAAGCTTCTCGATCTTTAAATGTTACGGCTTCAAGGGGGGCCTAAACAAAGGGAAGGCTGGGGGGGATTAGTATCAGTGAGCTGGGCGTACCGGAGAAATTTGCTGATGTTCGCAGATCGCTTGAAGATTCACGTCCATGCAGAGACTGCGATTCCCGATAAGGAATTCCTATGAACGGCTCGTCCTCTGTAAGTCCGCCTGAACGAAATGCAATGCGTTTCGGCTCTGCGGTTTTGGTCGGCGGCTTTATCCTGGCCTTGCTGCCTTTGGCGGGCAACTACATCATGTATTATCCTGATGAGCGGCACTACAGCGACGGCGGCCTCGGGATGCTCAGGGATGGCCAGTGGCTTTGGCCTCGATCCCCCGACGGTACCTACCGTTTTCAAAAGCCGGTTCTGGCCTACTGGGCCGCTGCCGGCGGTATGGCTTTGCTGGGCCCGAGTCCCCTGGGGGCAAGGCTCTTCTTCCTTTTAGCTGCTTCGGGTGCCGTATACATCACCTATCGGCTTGGGCTACTGATTTTTCAAAATCGCCGATCCGCCCTGCTGGCCGGAGCCATCATAGCCACGAATGGCGTCCTGGTGCCGACCGCTGCAAGATCCATCCCCGACGCCCTGCTCGTTTTTTGCATGGCCCTGAGCATTCTCGGCTTTAGCGCCATTCTAGTCGTCCAGCGGAGCGAACGCCGCTGGTACTGGATGGCCTACCTCGGCGCCGGACTCGTCCTTGCCAGCAAAGGGGGTATGGGCCTATTAGTGGTTGCATACTTCTTCGTAGTTGCCTTGGCCACACGCGGACTCCGCGGTGTCCGACAGTTGCTTCACATACCTTCGATAATAGCGGGTCTAGTTGTGGGGCTGGCTTGGTATGCCGCCGCCCTGTTCATGCACGGATCGGATATGTGGCTCCAGTTCTGGGATGACCAGATGGGCCGCCAAATCGTGCTGGACTGGTCCACACGCTTGCAAGACATTTTCCGCTACAGTAGCTTCTATCTGCTACAGTTCCTGCCCTGGCTGCTCTTCTTGCCCGAACTGTTCGTTCGCAACCGTGGCATATTCCGGGCCCGCTCACGCCAGCACCGTTGTGCGGATCGAGTGGCCTTGGGTTGGCTTGTTGTCATTGGAGTTATCTTCAGCTTCAGCAGGAATCTGTCCGACAGATATACGCTTTCCGCTGCCCCACTTGCTGCAGTCCTCTTAGCTGGTTTGTTCCACTTGGCCGAACCCCACAAGCGTCAATCCCAACTGGCCCGAGGGCTTAAGGTGACCGTGGCTGTCCTGATCCTAGTGGCCGCAGTTGTGGCCTGGATAAACCTCAATCTCGGCCGGACCGTGCTGGCCATTGGCGTGCAGACTCTCGCCCTGCTGCTGGCGGCGGTCCTGCTGTTTGCCTCGCGAAACGAGCGTTGGATTCCTCGAGCCCTGGCTATTGGACTGGCCTTGCTGGCGATAATCCCCACCATCTGTCTGGGCCTCGGGCACCTCGCACTGCCCGACCAGGGCGAACAGATCGCCACTACCCTCCGGCGTCATCAACTGCTGGAGGGTCAGTCCAACCACCAGCCAATCATGATGATAGGCAAGGGCGGCTTGGCCGCCAAAATCCGTGTCTTCACCTCCGGAGACGTTCTCCTGCAACGCTACCTCACCACAGATGCCCCAGGTGCTCGAGAGGCCGCCCAGTCTGCCGAATGGATCCTCAGCTCCAAGGAAGACTTTGATGCCTTGGGCCTGAGCGGATGGCAGTGCCTGACAGCGGCCCGTGGGTTCTTCGCCGATACATCTGCTGGCGACGTATACCGTGCCGTCCGCCAAGGGACGATCGAACAACTCCTCCAGTCCCGCCGAACCGAGATGATCCTCGCCCACCGGGAGTCACCAGTTGAACAGCCGTGACCTGACTCCCAGTCGGTTTACTACAAAAATCGCCGGTAATACCGCTTCGGATTAATTAATGCGCCCGCGCGAATCAACCGCTCATTTTCATAGAAACATCATGTCAGGCCAGGCAGAACAACAATGCCGATGTTGATCGTCGGGTTCAGCTTGGCCGAGCGCACGAATTAAGTCGAATCGGTATTATACTTCGGATGACTTTGGGGACCACACGGATACAGAAATTGGCGGCACATCACGGGTCAAGGCGACTGAAGTGCTGGCGAATGAATGTGGTTGTGAATCGGGCCTTGGCCTATAGCGAAAAGTCGGCAGGCACCGATTCGGTCTTGAACGGGCCGAAGTCGGCGGTGAGGGTCAGGGTGAATTTGCCTTTTAGGTTTTTGGGCACCTGCCACAGGGCCGAGCATGTGAAGCCTCAGCCATATTCCAATTTGCCGGAAGTAATTAGCTTACTATTACTGTCGCGGATCTCATATTTGGGGGCCTCGGGGCGTTTGTTGCCGATCTTGGCATCTGTGATTGCCAGGCCCTGGTCGGTCTGGAACTGGGCTAATATGTGTCTGCGGCTTTCGCCGGACTGATAGATTTGACCGATGACCTTTATCAGGCCTATTGGCGACAGGGAAGCGGTCTGGCCGGCTTTTACTTCCAGGCCGGCTGACACACTCCAGCCACCGGTCCTGGCCTCTATGGACCATTTACGGCCTGACTTATCCTGACGTTTCTCGCTGAGCCGCAAAATGGCGTATTTGCCCACCGGCACAGCTATGGTTTCTGATTTTCCGCTGGCTGCGTTTACATAAACCGGGCCGAGCAACTGAACCTTTAGGTTTTCCCCGCCCGCAACGATACTCCCGAGTTCCGGCTGGACTGATTCAAGCGTGAGTGAGGCCCCGCTGGGCGGAATTACACACTTGTAATACTGCGAATCGATTTGCAACATGGGCGTTACTGGAAATATCTCGCCGCCGAAGTCGTAATGCCCCTGCCCGCGGACTCTGTCCAGCTTGCCGCTAGCGTTTACATCTATAAGCAAGACGTCGCCTTGTCCACGTGGGCCGCTGTCATTGAAGAGGCCGTTGCCGTTGCCGTCGATCAGCACGGCCTTGACAGTCTTTGTGTCCAGTTCAATCTTCCCGGCTCGGACAGTTGTAAGCTGGTACATAGCATATTGTGGAGAGTTGTCACGGCCAGCAT